>JAPORI010000259.1 GCA_026710225.1 Betaproteobacteria bacterium | reverse complement strand
GCATTGACGATTGAGGACATCCATGCGCAAATTATACCACACAAGGAGGCAAATATTGACCTTTGCGGTAAATTTTATGCCGTTTTTTGCTCTAAATAGTCTTTTTAGGGTCAAAAAACAGCCAAAATCAATTATTTTTTGACTTCAAAACCATCTAGTTGCCGCCGTCCTGCCGATTGAAAAGCTGCGGTGAAGCCCGGCGCAGCCGGGTGGCCCCGGCAGCCGGCAGCAGTGCGATCAGATGATCGGCGTCCATTTGCATGATCGCATCGGCCGACAACCGCAGCCGGGTGCGTTGCCGTTCAAGCAACGCTCCCTTGTGGCCGGCCTCGTAGGTGTGATCGACAACTTCACCGAGCGCTTTCGACAGTCGCTCGGCGGTTTCGAAGTCGCGCACATCCAAAAACAGGGTTGCGCAGTTGCCCATGAACTCGGATAATCCGGTTCTGCCGTAGATGCGTTCGATCTGAGCGGCGGTCTGGAATGCGATCAGATAACTGATCCCGTAGCCGCGGTGGACTGCTGCGCCGCCCAGCAGCCAGTCGACTCGATCCAGCGAGGCCGCCTCGTCGATCACCGCCAGCAGATTGGCCGGTTTTGCCCTGCGCCGCACCTCGGCGATGCTGCCGATGCTGCCGAAGATGATGCGCAAGGCGGCCGCATGGTGTTCCAGCCAGGAAGGCGGCACCACCACCAGCAGCACTGTCTTGTCATCGGCTTCAAGCAGCTGGTTGATTGGGAAATTGCCGTTGAGCGAGCGCACCGTCGCGGCAGTTTGCAGGAAATCGAGTTGGCGGCGCACTCCGGACAGGCCTGCATCCAGCAGCGCGCTGCTGTCTTTGAAGATCATGCTGCCTTCCCGGGTCAGATTGAGCAAATCCTCGTCTTCGCAGCTGGCTTTTGTTTCCAGCATTGCTTGCATTTCCCGCGCATTCATCCGGGCAGTTTTGGCCAAAGCCGCAAACATGCCCTCGTCCCGCCCGGGCAACAGTGCCGCGGCGATCAGCGCCCGGCCCAGTTGCAAGGCGGTGCGGGAAAAAGCCGGATCGCCGCTTTTTTCAATGAAGATCAGACTGGCCATGCTCTTGGCGAGCTTGCTGCGCCAGTTGCCGCCCGCGACTTGCCAGCCGGATACCAGATCGAGGGTGGCTGGTTCAGCACCGGCCGGCAACTGGTCACCGAGCATCCCTTCCGGATCAAAGACCAGCACCCGGCGGCCAGCCGCAACCAGGGCGCCTGCGTCGCTGCGGCAGATTTCCGCCTTGACATCCAGGGCGATCACCGCACCGTTGTGGGCGAGGATGTTGGGCCTAATCACCGAAGTGGTCTTGCCGCTGCCAGTCGATGCGATCAACAGGGTGTGCGGCCGACGCGGCTGCACATCGCTTACTGCCACCTGGCGGCCATCTTCGCTCAGGCCGAAAAGCACCCGACCGGCAGTCGCGTCGCTGCCGCCGATTTGCAGTTGCTCGACTTTGGCAAGCTGACCCGGATAGGACGCCAGATCATCCTTGCTGCTGCCGCCGAATATATTCAGCCACAGGTAGACAGTCCCGGTTGGCACCACCAGCACGACGAATGCGCCCAGTGCCAGATAAAGCCAGAAATTCCCCCCGTCGCTGACCAAGACGATGATCAGGCCGGCAATTACAAAAGCCAGAATGACATACATCATTTTGTAGACGCGCAACAGACGCTGGCTGAATTCGCTCATCTGCCTGCCGGCAAAGGCAAAAGGACGGCCTGCCGACCTGATGTCCGCCTCGACTTCAATGCCATGTCCGACGGTTGTATGCCTGCACCCATGGATACAAAAAAACCTCCGCTCCCTATTATAGCGCTCCCCGCAATATCTGGATGCCAGAAAGTCTGCAACCACCCGGACAACTCCAGTTGCCTCCCCCTCGGCTCGATTGAGACGCAACCGGCCGCCGGCAGCAACAAACAGGTTGATCTGAAGCCCATAACCCAAATCACCAAGCAGGGTACGCTTGAACGATACCCGGCTGTTGTCATTTTCCACGAAGCTCGAAACTGAAGCTTGGCGACATCATCAGCCCCCGTCCGTCGTTTTCATAGTCGCAGCCCAAGTAGGCATCAAAGCGCTCTCCGCATGTTCGCCATCATGTTTGGAGCAAACTTCCAGCCTGACTTCTAAACCCTACACGCAAAATTCTGCATACGCCTTCCATGCCTCGAAAAATCAGCAAGCATCGATATCCTCATCGCTGCTGGTGATCGCGATGATATTATCGCCCTAGAAATCAGCAAACATGAATAAGCAACCAATGGCAGCAATGTTAATCACAAACCCTACAACCGCGCGTTTCTTAATCAAACTGGCGGGCAAGCCGGCCACCCGTTCGCTCAACTTCCGCCACAGAAATTCACTGAAGCAAGCTCTGATCGCCAGAGTCAATCCCATTGCGATCAGCACAAATCCGCCCACACAACCCAGATATTTGCTCTGAGCGGTTTCTGTATCCACAGCAATTGAAATACAGACAAATCCCAACGGCACAAGAAACAGTGTTCCGATCGCAGCCACTCGCCGGCTGCAATTTCCAATCCGATCCAAAACTGCCCGATAATATTCTGGCCAAGAATACAGGGTCAGACAGTCTATCAGCATAAGGCTGAAAAATGCCAGCAGGGCAATGGTCATCTGCACAGAGAAATAGGAAACGGGAGAGAACTGACTGCAATTCTAGCATACAACCAGGGACTGTCTAGAATTTTGTGTGTAAGAACCAATCCCCGGTTTTTCCCAAGAGG
>JAPORI010000254.1 GCA_026710225.1 Betaproteobacteria bacterium | reverse complement strand
TTCATCCGCAAGCATGGCAGTAACTTTCTGCAGCAATTCAATGCTGTCGGCACCCCGCCAACGCTGGTCGTCGGGAGGGAAATGGGCACCGATATCACCAAGAGCCGCTGCCCCGAGCAGCGCGTCAATGATGGCATGGGCGAGAACATCGGCATCCGAGTGCCCGTCCAGCCCCAGATCGTGCTCAATCTGCACCCCGCCGACAATCAGCGGCCGGCCGGCAACCAGCCGATGGCTGTCAAAGCCGAAACCGACCCTGCTGGCCACCGCTGTCGTCCATCCGCACCGATTCTAGGCCGTGCCGACAGCCGCAGTTGATCCACTACCGCCGCCAGCGCTGGTGGTGCTGGTCGGAACCACCCACGCCGGCAACATCGGCGGCTGCGCCCGGGCGATGGCAACGATGGGTCTGGAAAGCATGGTTCTGGCCGGGGTGGTGGCCGATCCGCACAGCGACGAGGCGATCGCCCGCGCATCCGGCTGCGAGGACATCTTGGTCAAAGCCAGCCGGCACCGCAATCTGGACTGCGCCCTGGCCGAATGCAACCGCGCCTATGCGTTCACCGGCCGCCGGC
Source organism: Betaproteobacteria bacterium (assembly GCA_026710225.1). Lineage (GTDB taxonomy): Bacteria > Pseudomonadota > Gammaproteobacteria > Tethybacterales > Tethybacteraceae > JAPORI01. The sequence continues at coordinate 2,204 of JAPORI010000254.1, read as the reverse complement.
GCGGCCTTTCCCTGCCGCCGACCGACCTGCGCAGCGCTGCCGCGCAAATGGCCGAGGATAGAGCCGGCGGTGCTCGAATCGCCCTGGTCTTCGGGCCTGAGAAAACCGGCCTGAACAACAAGGATCTTGACCGCTGCGACTGTCTGGTCTCGATTCCGGTCGCCCGGCCCGGCAAGTCCCTCAATCTGGCCGCAGCTGTTCAAGTCGCCGGCTACGAACTTTTCCTGGCCGGCGGCGGAGCGCTTGCTCCGAAACGAAGAAGCCGGCCAACCAAGGCGCAGATCGCCGATTTGATCTAGCACGTTCACTCCAGCGTCAAACTATGCTGCCCGCCCGCCTCGCCCGGCAAGCTGTCCCGAATGATGCGGCGCATCGACCTGCTGCTGGCCGCGGCCGATCCGGACGCTACCGATGTGCGGATGCTAAGGGGACTGCTAGCCAGCGTTGACAAGCTGGTGCAAAAAGACAAGCAATAGAATCTGCATCCTGACGATGCCAATGCGAACCCATCACTGCGGGCAGTTGCGCCCGGCCGATATCGACAGCAAAGTGTCAGTGTGCGGATGGGTGGGCAGCCGCCGCGATCACGGTGGCGTGATCTTCATTGATTTGCGCGATCACACCGGCCTGCTGCAGGTGGTGTGCGAACCGGAGCATCTGCCCGACTTCGCAGCCGCCGACCGGTTGCGCGGCGAGCATGTGGTGCGCTTTTGCGGATTGCTGCGGCGGCGACCGGAGGGGATGCAAAATCCCCGCCAGCCAACCGGTGAGGTTGAGGTGCTTGCCGAGCGCATCGAACTGCTCAACGCCGCGCAAACGCCGGCCTTCTTTCCGGGCGACAGCGAAGTCAGCGAAGATACCCGGTTGCGCAACCGGATAATCGATCTGCGCTCGCCGGCAATGCAGCAGCGACTGCGGCTGCGCCACGACATGGCTCGAGCCGTGCGGGAAGCGCTTGCTAATCAGGGCTGCATCGAGATAGAGACACCGATGCTGACCCGGCCCACTCCCGAAGGAGCGCGTGACTTTCTGGTTCCGGCCCGTTTTGCGCCGGGAAGCTGCTATGCGCTACCCCAGTCGCCGCAGCTGTTCAAGCAGATGCTCATCGCCGGCGGCTGCGATCGCTACTATCAAATTGCCCGCTGCTTTCGCGACGAGGACCTGCGTGCCGATCGGCAGCCCGAATTCACTCAGATCGACATCGAAATGGCATTTGTCGACGAAGACGAGGTCATGGCAGTTGGCGAAACGGTGTTCAGGAGCGCCTGGCAGGCCGCCGGCTTGACAGTGCCTGATTCGATCCCGCACCTGAGCTATGCGCAGGCGATGCGCGACTACGGCTGCGACACTCCCGATTTGCGCAACCCGCTCATCCTGATTGACATTCGCGAACTGGTTGCCGGCTGCGGCTTCAAGGTGTTTGCCGAGGCAGCCAAACTACCCGATGCGCGCATCGTCGCCCTCAACATCCCGGCTGGCGGCAGCAAGACAAGCCGCCGGCAGATCGACGAGTTGACCGAACTGGCGCGCAGCCTGGGCGCAGCCGGCCTCGCCTACATCAAGGTGGAAAACACCGGCCAGGGAACCCAGGGAGTGACTTCCCCGATTGCCAAGTTTCTCGGCGACGATCTGATCAACTCGATCCTGGACAAGTGCGGCTGCGCCGCCGGCGATCTACTGCTATTTGGAGCCGGACGCGCCCGGATTGTCAATGCGGTAATGGCGGCAGTGCGCAATCAGGCAGCAAAAGTCGGCGGCCTGGTTAGCGACGGGTTCTGCCCGGCGTGGATAGTGGACTTCCCGCTCTTTGCTGCCGACCCGGATACCGGCCGCCTCGACTGCGTCCATCATCCCTTTACCGCTCCGGTGGCTGACGAAGAGAAACAACTGCTGGACGGGGAAAAGCCGGAAACGCTGCGCTCTCGTGCCTACGATCTGGTAGTCAACGGTCAGGAAATCGGCGGCGGCAGCATCCGTATTCACAACAAGGACATCCAGTTGGCCGCGCTGAGCGCGATCGGCATTGACGAAAAGGCGGCAAGCGAAAAATTCGGATTTCTGCTCGCCTGTCTGAGTCAGGGTGCCCCACCGCACGGCGGCATTGCGTTTGGCTTCGACCGGATGGCCGCCCTCGCCGCCGGCTCCGACTCAATCCGCGATGTGATCGCGTTTCCCAAGACGCAAAGCGGTGCCTGCATGCTTAC
>JAPORI010000032.1 GCA_026710225.1 Betaproteobacteria bacterium | reverse complement strand
GTATCGATGGGCCTGGGGCCGATCATGGCGATCTACCAGGCCCGCTTCATGCGCTACCTGCAAAACCGCGGCCTGCTGCCGGCCACTGACCGCAAGGTTTGGGCATTTCTCGGCGACGGCGAGATCGATGAGCCGGAATCGCTGGGGGCGATCACTCTTGGAGCGCGCGAGGAACTGGACAACCTGATCTTCGTGGTCAACTGCAACCTGCAACGGCTCGACGGTCCGGTGCGCGGCAACGGCAAGATCATTCAGGAGCTCGAGGCGATCTTCCATGGCGCCGGCTGGAACGTGATCAAGGTGATCTGGGGTTCGCAGTGGGACCCGCTGCTGATGCTCGATCACGACGGCAACCTCAGGGAGCGGATGGAAACCGCGGTTGACGGCGACTACCAGACCTACCGGGCAAATTCCGGCGCCTACATCCGCGAGCACTTCTTCAACTCCCCGCAACTCAAGGCGCTGGTCTCGCGGCTGTCGGATTCGGACATCTGGCGCCTCAACCGCGGCGGCCACGATCCGCGCAAGGTGCATGCCGCCTTCAAGGCCGCCTTCGAACATCGCGGCCAGCCGACGGTGATCCTGGCCAAGACGATCAAGGGCTACGGGATGGGTGATGCCGGCGAGGCGCGCAACATCGCCCACCAGCAAAAGAAAATCTCCGACGAAGCGCTGCGCCGGGTGCGCGACCGCTTCGGGATTCCGATTGCCGACTCCGACATAAGTTCGGTGCCCTACTGCCGGCCCGAAGCCGACTCCCCGGAAATGAAGTATCTGCAAGAACGCATCGCGGCCATGGGCGGCAACTTCCCGCAGCGCAACCGCAAGCCGGCCAAGCTGGCGGTGCCGAAACTGGCCGCGTTCAAGGCGCAGCTGGAGTCCTCCGGCGAGCGGGAGTTCTCTTCAACGATGGCCTTCGTACGCATCCTGTCGATCCTGCTCAAGGAACGCGAACTGGGTCCGCGGCTGGTACCGATCGTCGCTGACGAATCGCGCACCTTCGGGATGGAGGGCCTGTTCAGGCAGCTGGGCATCTACTCGCTGCACGGCCAGCAGTACCGGCCGGAAGACGCCGATCAGCTGATGTACTACCGCGAGGACAACAAGGGGCAGATTCTCCAGGAGGGCATCAACGAGGCCGGCGCCTTCTCATCGTGGATTGCGGCGGCGACCAGTTATGCCAACCACGCCCTGCCGATGATGCCGTTTTTCATCTTCTATTCGATGTTCGGATTCCAGCGCGTCGGCGATCTGGCCTGGGCTGCCGGCGATTCGCGCGCCCGCGGCTTTCTGCTCGGCGGCACCTCCGGACGCACCACCCTAAACGGCGAGGGCTTGCAGCACGAGGACGGCCACAGCCACCTGCTCGCCGGCGCCATTCCCAACTGCATAAGCTACGACCCGACCTACGCCTACGAACTGGCGGTGATCATCCGGCACGGACTGGCGCGGATGCTGGAAGAAAACGCCGACGAGTTCTATTACATCACCCTGATGAACGAGAACTACCCCCACCCGGCGATGCCAACAGGAGCAGAGGAGAACATCCTCAAGGGTCTTTATCTGGCGGTGCCGGCGAGTGTGGCCAAGCCGCGCGGCCGGGTGCAGTTGCTCGGATCGGGAGCCATCCTCAACGAAGCGGTTGCCGCCGCACAGCTGCTTGCCGACGACTTCGGGGTGGCCGCCGATGTATGGAGCGCAACCAGTTTCAACCTGCTCGCCCGCGACGGCCGGGCCGCCGAGCGCGCCAGGCTGCGCCAGCCGGGCTCGGGCAAGCCGCCAACCGCGCACGTCACCGCCATGCTCGAGCCGACCGAAGGCCCGGTGATCGCGGCAACCGACTACGTCAAGCTTTTCGCCGAGCAAATCCGCGCCTATGTCCCGCGTCGCTACACGACGCTGGGCACCGACGGCTTCGGCAGGTCCGACACCCGGCCGGCGCTGCGCCGCCACTTCGAAGTCGATCGCTTCCACATCGCCCATGCCGCAATCGACTCTCTGGTTGCCGAAGGCAAACTCAATGCAAAAGCTCTAAAAGATGCGGCGACCAAGTACCAGATAGAGTCCGACAAGCCGGACCCGCTGGCGGTCTAGCAAAGCAGCATGGCCGTCGAAATCAGGCTGCCGGATCTGGGCGATTTCCAGGACGTCGAGATCATCGAGATTCACGCCGCCGCCGGTGAGCATATCGAGAAGGAAGCGGCGCTGCTGACCATCGAATCCGACAAGGCGAGCATGGATGTCCCCTCACCGGAGTCTGGCACCATCGCCAGCCTGAAGGTCGCAGTTGGCGACCGGATCAATCAAGGCGATCTGCTCGCGCTGCTTGAGGATGCACCAGAATCCGAAGCGCAACCGACGACAACTAAAGCACCAGCAAAATCGGCTGCGGCCGCAGCTAACAAGGACAAGCCGGCAGCCCAGAACGAGGAGGTGACGGTAAAGGTTCCCGATATCGGGGACTTTGATCAAGTCGAGGTAATCGAAGTTGCAGCCAGCGCTGGCGCGACTGTGCAGCTCGATGAAACCCTGATCACCCTCGAATCGGACAAGGCGAGCATGGATGTCCCGTCGCCGGTTGCCGGCACCGTGGTCAAGATGCTGGTTGCAGCCGGCACCAAGGTCGCCGCCGGTGATGCAATTGCCGTCATCACCAGCAACAGCGCACCGGCCACCGAACAACCGGCCGCGGCAAAGCCAGCCCCAGATGCCGCCCCAAAAGACACGCCGGCAGCCCAAGACGAGGAGGTGACGGTAAAGGTTCCCGATATCGGGGACTTTGATCAAGTCGAGGT
>JAPORI010000139.1 GCA_026710225.1 Betaproteobacteria bacterium | reverse complement strand
GCACAAATACGGAGTTCGGTTTCATTGAACGGATGGGTGTAGTTGTGACGGATAACTATACTCCCATCAGAAACATCGTTAATGTCAATGATGTCGGATTAGCATACGCGAACCGGAGTTCCTCGGATCTGTTTGTCTTGCTGCGTGGAAATGCATCATCTTTTTTCACTTCCGATTCGTCAATAGCAAAAGGAATAGATGCAAGTACGGTTGCCAGCAAGGCGCGGATCATCGCAGCGCTCAGTTCTTCCCGCGCTACCGTCTCCGTCCATCTGAACACTCTTGATGGCTTGTCCGGGCCTTTGCCAGGGCAGTCTGCTGCAACAATAAATGCGCGCAAGAACGGACTCACGCAGGCGGCCGCTACCGGCCGGGTGCATTTCATGTATGCCCTCAATGATAATCTTGACGGCCGCCATGTGACTTCCGACGGCTGTCAGGGAATCGAGAATTACTGCATTGGTGTTCCATTCCGCTACTGGTTCCATCCCGGGGTAAACGTATCGATAGTCAAGGAACCGGCCGACTGCGATCCAAATGTAGATCTAAACTCAATCTTGCCCAACGCCTGCAGTTCCGTCACCAGAACGACAGTTAGGCTTTTTGGCAATTTTAACAACAACAATGCCGGCGCCAGTTTCGGTTTTGCCAGTTATCTGATGGCCTGGGAGCGAATGCCGCAGACGGTGACGGTTGCCGATCTTTTTGATGTGGTGCGCGACTGCGTTGAGGACATCGGAGCGGATGGAGCCGATGCGCAGACCGGTTTGGGCCGACTGAATATTGGCTGCCTGGCTTTTGAAGCGTACAAGAAAAATAATCCTACGGCAGTGCTGTCGACCGTGGTAATCGAAAGCGCCAGCACCAGCCAGACGCAACTGGAACTGTCTGCCTACATGGACGACTTTGCTCAGGGGCTGTTTGCCAATCAGCTCGGATCAATGAGCTTGCCCGGTCCTGCCGATGCCCGGCTGCAGGTGGGTTTTGCCGGCGACAGTTTCGCCGGCGGCTACCGGCCGGTGCAAAAACAGGCGGTCTATGGTTCCGATCCTCCGGTGCCTCGGCACGCCCCTTTGACAGAAAGATTCGGACTGCTGGCTAGTGGCGCGCAGGTGGGCGGTTACTATCAGATCACGCCAAGCCTGCAAGCCGGAGTGCTGGCAGGGCGCAGCGACAGTTTCTTCGGTGGCACCGGCCGCGGCCAATTCGAGTTTTCCTGCAGCACCGATTTGCGACTGCTGGCCAGCACCCGGCTGCGTCCGGATGCCGACAGCGTTCTGGGCATCAACGGCTGGCTGGGTAGAAGTCGGGCCGGCTGCATCAGCGGCCAGCTGCTTGATTCGCTGGCAGGAAGCGAAGCGGGTTTGGCGGCGGTTTATCGCCGCCAGATCGGAGCGTGGCGGCTGCATGCGCAGGCCTGGGCTTCCCGCTTTGTTGGCGGCGAGTTGCAAGTGGCCGGCCAGCGCTTTGCGATCGGTTCCGGATCTGCCACCTATGGCGGCCGCCTGCAATTCAGTTACAGTTTCTAGACGAAATTAAAGTGCAACTAGCGCGGCGTTCCGGAGGCTGCGCTTTTTCTGATTTTCACCAGATCTTTCCAGCCTTCGATCTTTTGTTGCGGCTGATGCAGATAGTAGGAAGGGTGATAGGTTACCAGCAGATCGATGCCCTCGTATTGATGCATCCGGCCGCGCATGGCGGCCATTTTCACATCGTCAGTTGCCAGCAGCGCGTTGGCCGCAACCTTGCCCAGCGCAACGATCAGGCGCGGTTGCAGTAGCCTGATCTGGGATTGCAGGTAGGGAAGGCAGGCGGCGATTTCATCAGCTGCCGGGTTGCGGTTGCCCGGCGGCCGGCACTTTACCACATTGGCGATATAAACTTGTCCGCGCTCGATGCCGATTGCGGCGAGCATCGCATCGAGCAGCCGGCCGGCCGGGCCGACGAACGGTTCGCCTTTCATATCCTCTTGTTCGCCGGGACCTTCTCCGACCAACAGGATACCTCCCGGAGTTGTCTTGCCGATTCCGAACACCGTCCGGGTGCGAGTGTTAGCCAGGCCGCATTTGCGGCAGCCGGCGCAGGCAGTTGCCAACTCAGCAAGATTCATGTTCTCCAGTGGCGGCGGTGGCCGAATCGGTTGTTCAGTATTGGTCTGGGGATCGGGATTGGCAGGGTGGGCAGTTTTGCCGACCGACGCAACACCAGTTGGCGCCGGCACCGGTGACGGCTTGGCACTGGCCGGCCGAGAATGGGGCTGATTGGCAGTTTTGCCGGCCGGCGGAGCCGGCGAGTCGGCGGCCATTTTCAACCACCGGTCAATTTGCGCCAGGCCGATCTCGGCTCGTTCGAGTTCGTTCATGCCCAATTCACAGATTCGCAAGTCGGTTTTGCAATAGGATGTGAAATGCTGGCAGACTTTTCTTTTTCATGCATCAGTCCACGGATTGATGATTTCAATTCCCATGCCCGCAAATCCCTTTGTGTCCCTTGTTGCTACGGACATGCCACAAGACCGGGCAATCGCAGCGATCTGAATGTCTGCCAGTGCAACAGCCAAGCCAACTGCGCGTCGCATTACGGCAAATTGGACAAAGATACTGGCAGCGACGCGGTCAAAAGGCAAAATGCGTTCGGCAAATGTTTCTTGCACCAGACTGTCGATTTTGGATTCAAGCAGCCTCTTATTGCGGCCATCCGGCATGATTGCAACACCATAACGCAACTCTGCCTCACCGACTGCCGAGAAGAACAAAGATTTTTTCTCCCGGCTATGCGCTCATGAATATACTGTCGGCTC
>JAPORI010000191.1 GCA_026710225.1 Betaproteobacteria bacterium | reverse complement strand
CTGTTGGCGTCAGCGCCCGCTTCCAGCAGCATCGCTATGACTTCAGGGTTGGTGTTATGCTTGGCTGCTGCATGAAGCGGCGTCCATCTTGCTTTGGTCCGGGTGTTGATGTTGGCACCGGCTTCCAGCAACTTCGCTATGATTTGAGGATTGGCATTAGCTCTGGCCGCAAAATAAAGCGGCGTCCAGTTGTTTTTAGTGCGGCTGTTGATGTCAGCACCGTCTTGCAGGCACTGGCTTACTTGCGGCAGGGTGGCCTGCTTGAAGAAATCTTTGGAAAGAAAGTCGCACTCAGCGGCAGCAGCAGGAAAGATAGGCAGCAACACAGTGCTGGCAGCAAAAATGGTTGTTGCGAAAACTTTTCTGGCCATGATTGAATTTCCATTTTAAGCCATGATGAGACCATGCCGCACAGACCGGCTAACTGACGCCGCTGTTCGGGGTGAAGTGCGGGCTGCGTCTGGGGCGCGCTTGCTCGGCTGGTGGCAAGCACCCCAAATACATTTACAATAGGCATGAACTGGAACAAAAACTGAGTTGGACGAATGAGCTTGATCTGGATTGTTGTGGCGGTTGCGGCTGGATTGGCAGTCGTCGCCGCGCTTTTGATACCGGCAACCAGTCGCACCAGCGTTGAAATCCGTTTCGATGCACCGGTGCAGGCGGTTTGGGATGTATATACCGATTTCGAAAGTCAGCCGGATTGGCGGCCGGATGTCGTCAAGGTGGAAATGGCCGGCGACAAAATGAGCTGGACTGAAGAATTGAAGGCGCCGGGCATGACAATTCGCCTGCGGATTTTGCAGCAAGAGCCGCCGAGCAAGCTGGTTATTCAAACCGGCGCCGACGGCATTTTCGAGGGACGCTACATTGCCGAATTCAGATCGGAAAATGACGGCACCATTGGCACTTTCACCGAAGAAGCGACTGCGCTTGGGATTGTGCCCAGGGTGATGCGCAGCCTGTTTTTCAACCAAAGGAAGTTCATCACACAATACGCCCGCCATGCAACTGCCGAAATCGACCGGCGGCGGGCAAATACGGGCCGCCAATAGAGTGTGCTGTTGAACAAAAACAGGGAACTTGTTGCAAATTTCGCCTGATAGGCTGTCGGGAGCCGGCTTCTGCTTTTTCGGTCATTTTCTGCGCCTTGCCGCGGGATTTTGTGGGAATGTTACCCCCTGGCAATGTCTTGCTGTTTACCCGATCATGCACGATATAAGGCAACCGAAAAGCGCAGGCAGCGGCAATGGTGATGCAGCTGCGATATTGTTTATCCGAATATCTTAACCATAATGAATATCGCCAGAGGAACAACAACGAATAGCCAGGCAAGCACAAGCGCTATGGCATCTTGCCGGATTTGGATTCTGTTCTTTACATCATCAGGAGTAGAACGCAAAACAATGACATTGAGCAAAAACCAGGAAAGGTAGATAGGACAAAAAATTTGCAGCACTATTCTGCGCAATACTATGTAATCGTATTTTCTTGCCAGATAAAAAACAAGCGGGCAGGCTATGAAAACATTCACCACAAACCCCAGAATTTGATCTTGAACATCCTGGGGCTTGTCAGGGTCTGAAAAGAAATCCAATATTGCAACCCAAATGGTAAGCTGGATAACCAAAAGAAGTATCCACAAGGGGATGATCACAAAAATGCGCCCCAACCAGGATTGGGATATTCTGTATAAATTCATTTGTTAAATGTTGGTAATGTATACTGAGCAAGGAAGCAAACCAGAAGGCAGGAAGATGGTATTGCAGGCCCCCGAGCATTATATTTTATCTGGTTTCTCCTGACCTTGCTGCCGCCAGTTGCTGTTACTGACGGTTCCGGCAGCAACAGCAATCCGGCGAGGACTTGCCGATCTGGCGGGCACCAACGATCAGCACCGCCGGATTTCGGGCCAGCAGGGTCTCCAAAAGGGTCTGAGCCTGGCGCGGAATGTGGACAGCCATGGAAATATTATACCCTACGATTTTGCTGAAATATTCCGCCTGGTGCATATAATTCGCGCATCTGCCAGGGAGCGGTCAGTTTGGGCGGTTACGGCCAGTATTGCAAGCAGTTGCTTGCATTATTAGTTGCCCTAAAAGTCTTTTTGACCAAGAATACCAAGAGATAGACAAGTTCGGTGTAAGGTTTCCCCTGACCCCTCAAACTGACTGGTTCAGTTGTCAACATCGGTCCAGCCCCATCCTGATTTGTTCAGCAAATAGAAAAAGCGCACAAGATGGGCATATGGCAGCGACCACAGGCTGAGATCTTTTGCACCGGCTGCCTTGAGCTGCTCGATTACCTCGGGGTCTCCCCTTACAAATGCAATGAACATGACAGGCGCACACTGGTTATGCTCGTCCAGACGAAAACAACCGTTCGGATCGGCGCCGGCATTGATAAGCACCCTGACTGCATCCGGCTTTGAGCCGGTAACCGCCCAATGCAGGGGCGCCTCCCCTTCATTGTTGCGACTCTCGAAATCGGCACCGGCGGCAATCAAGGCGCGGGCAATTTGCGGATTGGGATTTCGGTGCACAGCCCAATGCAGGGGCGTGTTTCCTTCATTGTCGCGGCTCTCCAAATCGGCACCGGCGGCAATCAGCGCATCTATAACCCGGGCTTCGGAATTTTGGGCGGCCGCAGCATCAAGCGGCGTCGAACCTCCCGCAGTTTTGCTGCTGATATTGGCTCCGGCAGCAATCAGGACATCTATAACTTGCGGATTCGAAGCTGCCATTCCTGCAATATGCAATGGCGTGAAACCTCTTTCACCAAGGGATAGGTTAACTCCGGCGCCGGCGGCAATCA
>JAPORI010000067.1 GCA_026710225.1 Betaproteobacteria bacterium | reverse complement strand
AGCCGATCACCGCCTCGCGATCGGAAGACGAGATCACCCCCAGTGCGCCGGCGGCGGCCGGCGGCGCCGAAATGGTCGTCGACCATTCCACCATGTTGCCCGCGATGATGTTGCGCACCCTGACGGTTGCCAGTGCCAGCCCGGCGGCGAAGCGCCGGGAAGTGGCAGTCGCGGCCGCGCCGGCGGCGGCCGGGATCGACACGAACTGCGGATTGGCCGCGTTGACGAACGAGAACGGATTGGGGTCGGCGTAGGGAATGTCGATTACCCGGGTGACGGTCTGGGCCAATTGGGGGATGTCTAAGCCAATACCGCCCACCCCGCCGTTATGGGTTATGGTTATCGTCGCCTTGGTGATCGAGCCGTTTGCAAAGGCGATGTAGTCTTGATCATTATCCGCAGTGCCAGTGCCATCCAGAACCCCTCTGTAGTTTGTAACCCCTCCCAATGTTCCTGATTGTGTAAGACCGCATGTTAGTTGGCTGCCTGAATTATTGCCATTCAAATGCAGGGTAAGCGCGAAGCAGGTGTTTCGCGAAAAATCAAGAAACAGCGTCGTGGAGATGCTGTCGCCGCCGATCGAGGCGATGCGCAGCGGCTTGGCTATCACCATCGTAACCGTGGAGAGCGCGGTAACCGGCGGGGTGGTCTTGGAGGTGGCGGCCACTTCCACCCGAAAGAATGAAGAGGTGGCCGAGGAAGCAACCCGCACCTGACCGGCATCATCGATGCTCAGCCAGCCGGGCAGCGTGTTGAGCCACCTGGCGGCCGGCTGGCCCGGATTGCGCAGTGAATAGGTGTAGCCGTGGCGGTGGGCGTAAAACAGGGATTCCGGGTCCTGGGCGCGGGCCGAGAAGGTGTGCACGGTGCCGGTAAAGGAAAACTGATGGACCTGCGGCTCGATGGTGTGCGGTTCATCGACATCAGCCACCCGCAGGATCACCCGCTTGTAGCGGGTGAAGTCATTGGCTACATCGGAACCGGACACCACCGCTGCTATCCCGAACTCTATGTCGCCCATCGTCTCGTAATCGAGCGTCAGCGGCAGGCTGCCCATCTTCAAGGTTGCCAGCCGGCTGCCGGGCAAAATGGGTATGGACACTTTTGAATTTACATCGTGCCGCCCGACCCGATTCCACAGGACACGGAAGTTGGTCGGCGCGTTGGTCCAGTTTAAAGTCAGGGTAAGCAAGTCGGTGTTGGCGGGAATCACATGCCCGTCGCTCAGCAACTGGGGACCGCTGCCGTAGCCGGTAACCACTATCGGATCAGCCCCGCCGATCGCCGAACCATCGCCGTTGACGCCGGCCGCGGATACCGCGCCGGTGTTGATCGCAGCCACCACCGTCTGGCGCACTCCGGCCAGATCAATTTCCAGACTCAGGGTGATTACCGGCTCGTAGGCGCTGTGATCGCTATTGACCACATTGGCACCAAAACTGTTGACCAGCGTCAATCGGCTGTGATTGGCGGCAATATCGCACTCCCTGATCGCGGTGTAGCCAACGAAGCCGCCCGCAGACGACTGCACCTGCTTCTGGCTACCAAACACATTGCCGGTGGCGCAGTTTATATTGGCCGCCTCGACATTGTTGGCGCTGCGCGGATACAGGTAGGTTATGCTGTCATTGGCGGTGCTGCCGCTGTCAAACAGCCCGCCGCCGCCAAACACTGCGGTGTATCTTGTGGCGCCGTTGCGGGTGATGCCTTCAAGCCGCAGCGGTTGCAGGATGCGCAGCGTGAACTGGTAATCGACCAGCTTCATGTCGGACTCTTCATCGATGTAGAGCATCCGGATCGGATAGTCGCCCGGTGTCCAGCCGGCCTCCACCGCGACCGTGAATTGCAGGGCGGCGGCATCGAATTCCAGCCAGTTAGGCAGCAGCGAATTGTTGGGCGCGAGCACCGCCCGATACTCGCCGTTGGTGAGCCTCGTGTCGGAGGCGGCCGAACTTACCGCCGGCGGCACCGTGAAGGTGCGCTCGATGTTGGGGACGATCTCCACCAGGTTTTCCCGGTTGACATTGCGAAAGTCATTCACCTGCACCGTCACTTCCGGATTGTGCACCAGCGACAGGGTGATGACCGATTGGTATTCTTTGGTGTTACCGCTGACATTGAGAGTAACAAGGCCAAGAATTCCGTTGGTGTAGTTGGCATGGGAAAGGTTTAACGGCCGCTTGGTGGTCAGATACAAGACCTGATTGTTAGAGAAAGCCGGGTCAAAAATGGCACTGAAGTCAGGATGTGCTCCGTTTAACCCATTTACCGTAAACCACCAAACTACATTCGAATCAAAGCCCTGCGCCACCCTTACCGTCGCCAGCACCCACACATAACCGGTCGGTGCCATGTTCGGCATCCCCGCCACCGCATCGCGGAAGGTTATCTCCGGCACTTCGATTACCTGCTGCGCCCCGCCGACAATGAACGGCGTTGAGCCTAACGGCAGGTCAAACACATACTCCACCGAACGGTTGGTGGTGTCTTCCCGGCAGGCCGTCTTTTCGGCCGCATTGTAGAAATCCGACAGGCACTCATTGGTGAAGAAGCGCAAAGTCATCTGGCCGCTGGTAAACTGGGAACGCGTGAAAGAAGGCAGAAGAGCTGTATTTGAATTTACATCATTGCTGCATACACCAAAATTATTTAAATCGGGGGATATGATCTGATAACCCATGTTGGCGCAATCAATGTCGGCAACACGGATCCACCATCTGGAAGAATCGGCTGGCCGGGAACTAGTCACCCGCGGCCTGGGCACAATCCGCACCGTGGTGGTCACCACCAGGTCGGGCGCATTGTTCTCGACGAA
>JAPORI010000203.1 GCA_026710225.1 Betaproteobacteria bacterium | reverse complement strand
CCGGGCGGTTGAAGTCGAGCAGTTGCGTGAGCTGCGCAAGCAGAACCGGGAGGCGGCGCCCAAGACCACCTCGTTCGGGCAGTTGCTCAAGGACACTCTCGGCGAGGAAGAAGATGGTCAGCCGGCCGGCGACGGCCATGCCAAAGTCGCTGATCCGGCTCCCGAAAAGGAAGACAAGTAGGTTTGCCCGGTCATGAATCGCAACGAGCTCATCGCACGCATCGTTGCCCGTCATCCGGATATTCTTGACCGTGACAACTGCCGCCGGTGCATAGATCGGATTCAGGCAAGGATTGTCGAGGCTCTGCAAAACGGCGACCGGGTGGAAATCAGGGGCTTTGGCAGTTTCTCTGTTCGCCACTATCCGGAGAGCTCGTTTCGCAATCCGCAGAATCAAAAAAAAGTCACCGTTCCAGCTCACCCGGTTCTGCACTTCAAGCCCGGGAAGGTGCTGATCGAGGAGATAAACGCCGGATCGCCGGCAAACAGATCCTCCGGCTAGCAAGCCGCAATACTAACCACTGATGCAGGGCTGGCTGCTGGCGGTATCGGGCGGATTTTTCGCTCTGGGATGGATTTTTGCGATGGTCAGGCAGCATCTGCTGATCAGGGCGGCAGCCCGCGCCCCCCAGAGGATGGCTGAGGCGATCGAGAAGATTCGCAGCGGTCGCCGGCTGGAAGCGGCCGATTTCCTGCTTGAGAGCGAATACAGTCCTGGTGGCACTTCCGACTTGCATCTGGTTGCTGCTTCCCTGCTCAGGGAGCAGGGTGAATACGGGCGCGCCATCCAGATTCACAAACGGCTGCGCGCCGCGGCTGCGGCCAGCGACGCTGATGCCCGGGCGCAGGCGACCTATGAGTTGGGGCTTGACTATTTCATGGCCGGATTTCTCGATCTGGCTGAGGAATGCTTCCGGCAACTGGCCGACAGTCGCTACGCCGATCAGGCGATGGAAAAGTTGCTGTTCATTCATCTGCGCACCCGTTCGTGGGCGGCGGCCGTTGATGCCTACCGGAAAATGGAGGAGGCCCGGCCTGATCTGCAGGCTCCCCGCAGTATTCTTGCCCATCTGTACTGCGAGTGGGCCAGCGAGTTTGACCGCGCTAGTCGCGAGCGTATCGAAAAGCTCGACTCAGCCTTACAGGCCTGGCCGCAGAGCGTCCGGGCGCTACTGTTGCGCGGCGACTGTGCCTTGGTCGCCGGCGATGCTGCGGGTGCCTGCGAATACTGGAACCGGGCGCGTTGGCAGCCGGGGCTGCTGTTCATGCTGCCAGAGCGAATCTTGGATGCCTATGCCAAGATGGACAAGAAGCAGGAGGGTTTTGACCAGGTTAGCCAATTGCTTGCCGAGCATTATTCGCCGGCCTTGCTTGCGGCAACCTGTCAGGCGGTGCGTACCAGGTTTGGCAACAAGCAACTCATGCCTCTGGTTGAAAAGGCGCTGGATGCCAAGGAAGTAACCGCAGCATACGAATGGCTGGAGGTTCATTCGCAAAATGATGATGTCTACCACAAATTGCATCAAGCGATGCTTTCAGACCCCGGCAAGCGGTTTCGCTGCACTTCATGCGGCTATCGATCCTCGCATCACAGCTGGCAGTGCCCCCAGTGTCTGGCCTGGGACAGCGTCGAGCAGTCTGATGCGTCTGTTGAATAGTTGAGCGCCGAGCGCGCAGTCGGTGTCTTTGGCGGCTGCTTTGATCCGATTCACAACGGCCACCGCGCAATAGCCGCAGCCGCAGCCAGTGCCTTGCCGGTTGCCAGGGTGCTGCTGGTTGTCAACGGTCAGCCAGCCCATCGCCGGGCACCGGTTGCCGACTACCGGCAGCGGCTGGCGATGGCCGGCATTGTTGCCGATTCCTGTCTTGAAGCGGGAAGTCGTGTGGAACTGTCCGAACTGGAAAAGCCCGGCAGTGAGCGCTATGCGATCGATACGGTTGCCGAGGTTCGCCGGCAGGGGTTGTGGCCGGTGCTGATAGTCGGTGCGGATGCTTTCGCCAGCCTGCCGGACTGGCATCGCTGGGAGGAGTTGCTTGAAGATGCATCGTTTGCGGTTGTGGCGCGGCCGGCGGCTGTCAATCAGCCGGTGCATGAGCGGCTGGCGCAGATGACTGTCGATGATCCTTCTCGTCTGTCGGCGGGACCTTGCATCTGGCACTGGCGCCTTGCGGTTGCCGATTGCGCATCCGGTTGCATCCGCAGCCAGTTGGCGGCCGGGCAGAGCAAAGCGGCTGGCAAGTGTCTGGATGAGCGAGTGCTTGCATACATCCGCAAGCAGGGTATTTATGCTGCCGCTTGCCAATAGTGCTTGGATCGGATGCTGATAGAATCGGAAAAGTACGTGATTGCTGGATCTTTGTCGTGACCCAGACCGGTCTGAAAGACAGTGCCGCCGCTGGCGGCTTGGTCAAGGATGTTTTGGCAGCCTTGGACGCAGCCAAGGCAAAAGATATCGTTGAATATGATGTTTCTGCGACCAGTTCCGGGCTGTTTGACCGGATGGTAATCTGTACTGCCGGATCTGATAGGCACGCCCGGGCACTGGCCGAAGCCGCGCTTGCCAGCGCTCGTTGCGCCGGTTTCAAATCGCGGGCTCCGGAGGCCGGCGAAGGATGGGTGCTGCTGGACATGGGGCTGCTTGTCGTCCACATCATGTCGGCCAAGGCCAGGGCCTACTACGATCTGGAAGGACTGTGGGAGCCGATTGATGAGAAACCGCGCTCTTGAGATTTCTGGTTGAAGCACACAGCCGAATCGGCGATCTGGCAATCAATGCAGCGCTGTTTCGGGCGATTGCCGCAAGCGGCCACCGGCTGGAAGTAATTGCCGGCCGCAGCAGCGCCG
>JAPORI010000147.1:2467-2853 GCA_026710225.1 Betaproteobacteria bacterium | reverse complement strand
CGTCAAGTGACCGACACTCGTCCAGTTGCGCGATGAGCAGCATTCTGGTCGTGGATTTCGGATCGCAGTATTCGATGCTGATCGCGCGCCGGCTGCGGGAAATCGGCGTCTACAGCGAGATCGCCGCGCCGCAAAATGCAGCCACCAGCCTGCCGGACGCCTGCGGAGTGATTCTTTCCGGCGGTCCGGCTTCGGTGCTGGCAGCCGGTGCACCGCAACTTGATGAGCGGCTGCTCGAACGGCAAGTTCCGATCCTGGGCATCTGCTATGGCATGCAACTGCTCGCCGCGCAACTGGGAGGCGAGGTTGCCGCCTGCAATGAAAAGCGCGGCTACGGCCCGGCGGAGATAACGCCGACGGATGACGCAGCCGGTTTATCGCTGTTC
>JAPORI010000147.1:0-2457 GCA_026710225.1 Betaproteobacteria bacterium | reverse complement strand
TCGCTGTTCGGGAAGACGACAACTGGCGAAAAACTGGCCGTGTGGCTCAGCCACGGCGATCAGGTCACCCGGCTGCCGCAAGGATTTGCGGCAATCGCCTCGGCTGCCTCGGCGCCGATTGCGGCAATGGCCGATTGCAAACGCCGCATCTACGCACTGCAATTTCACCCGGAGGTTACCCATACCGCCGGCGGCGAGGCGATGCTGCGCCGGTTTGCAGCCGACATCTGCCAGGCTAACTGCGACTGGTCGATGCCAGCGTTCATTGAGCAATCCGGTGCGCAAATCCGCAGCCGCAGCGACGGCGAACCAATGCTGCTGGCGTTGTCTGGCGGCGTCGACTCGGCGGTAGCCGCCCAACTCGTCGAGCGGGCCGCACCGGGAAAACTAACCTGCGTGTTCGTTGACAACGGCCTGCTGCGCGAAGGCGAGGCGAGCGCGGTTGAAAAGGCGTTCCGTCCCCAGTTCGGTGACCGGCTGATCGTGGTCGATGCCGCCCAACGCTTCCTGAGTGCGCTGGCCGGAACAGTTGATCCGGAAACCAAGCGCAAGATCATCGGACATACCTTCATTGATGTGTTCAGGGAACAGGCCAACCGGCTCGGCAAGATCAGATGGCTGGTGCAGGGAACCATCTATCCGGATGTCATCGAATCAGCCGGCGGTGACACCAAAACCGCCGCATCGATCAAGTCGCATCACAATGTCGGCGGCCTGCCGGCCGAGCTGGGTCTGGAGCTGCTTGAACCGCTGCGCCGCCTGTTCAAGGATGAAGTGCGCGCGTTAGGGCGCGAACTGGGGCTTGCCGAGCATACCCTGATGCGCCACCCGTTTCCAGGCCCCGGCCTTGCAGTGCGGGTGCTCGGCGAGGTAACCGAACAGCGGCTGGCGATTGCCCGGTGCGCCGATGCGATCTACATGCACGAGTTGCAAGAATCCGGCTGGTATGATCGGGTCGCCCAGGCCTTTGCGGTGCTGCTGCCGGTATCAACTGTCGGGGTGATGGGCGACAGTCGCACCTACGCCGAAGCGATCGCCCTGCGGGCGGTAACCACCGACGATTTCATGACCGCCGACTGGGCGCGGCTGCCGGAAGAGTTGCTGGCCAAAGTCGCCGCCCGCATCGCCAACGAGGTTGAAGGAGTAAACCGGGTGGTCTACGACATCACCTCCAAGCCTCCGGCAACCGTCGAATGGGAATGAACCCGCAGCCCCGCTTGCCGGCCTAGTTAGAATCATCCCCGATGGCAGGACACAGCAAATGGGCCAACATCAAGCACCGCAAGGAGCGGGTTGACAACAAGCGCGGCAAGGCCTTCTCGCGCGCGGTAAAGGAGATCGCGGTCGCCGCCCAGATCGGAGGTCCCGATCCGAACGCCAATCCCCGCCTGCGTCTGGCGTTGCAAAAGGCCAAGCAGATCAACCTGCCCAACGACAACATCGACAAGGCGATCAAGCGCGGCTCCGGACAGTTGCAGGGCGTAAACTACGAGGAGGTGCGCTATGAAGGCTACGGTCCGGAAGGCGTTGCGGTAATCGTCGACTGCCTTACCGACAACCGCAACCGCACCCTTACCGAAGTGCGCACCGCCTTCACCAAGAACTCCGGCAGCCTGGGCACCGACGGATCGGTAAGTTACCTGTTTCGCCGGATTGGCCAGATCATCTACGCGCCCGGCTGCGCTCAGGATGCGGTTGCCGAGGCGGCGATCGAGGCCGGTGCCGAGGACATAGTCACTGAAGACGACGGCAGCATCGAGGTGCTCACCGAGTCCGGCAGCTTCCATCAGATACTCGAAAAACTCACCGAAGCCGGCTTTGCATCGGATGCCGCCGACATGATCATGCATCCCAACAGCACAGTGGCGGTGGCTGACAAGAATGCCGAAAAGGTGCGCAAGATGATTGGCGCCCTGGAAAACTGCGACGACACCCAGCACATTCACACCAACGCGGTGTTTGAAGACTGAGCAAGACCTTGACTAACCCGGCCAAGCGGCTCTCCCCAAACCGATCTCGCCGCCAGACCGGCAGCACCACCTTATCGCGGCCGGCGGCAACTGCGGCGACGGTGCTTGGCATCGATCCGGGCCTGGCGCGCACCGGCATCGGGGTGATCAGACACGCTCAGGGAGCGTTCCAGAGGATTCATGCGGAAGTGATTCGCACCGATGCCAACCTGCCGATTGCAACCCGACTCGCCCGGATATCCGAACGGGTGCGCGAGTGCGCAACAAAATACCGGCCGGCGGTCGCGGCGGTGGAAAGAGTGTTCGTCAACGTCAATCCGCACTCTTCGCTGCAACTCGGCCAGGCCCGCGGCGCGGCGCTGGCGGCACTCGGGGAGAGCGAGGTTCCGGTGGTTGAAATATCACCCAATGCGGTCAAGAAAAACCTCACCGGCGACAGCAACGCCGACAAGCGTCAGGTAGCTGCGGTGGTGCGCCGGCTGCTGGC
>JAPORI010000061.1 GCA_026710225.1 Betaproteobacteria bacterium | reverse complement strand
AATGATCCGAGCCTGCCAACCGGATTCGGGTGCGCCAACAAATTCGACCTGCCAGCCGAAGGAAAAATCACCGGCCGCCAGCTGTTGCAGTTGGCTGTCAATCCGGCTCTCGGCGGTGCCGCTCATGCCGGAAGCTCCCTGCACCACCGCCTGGGGGGTGTAGACGCTGCGTTGCCCGAGTGAGGAAGCATAGCGCTGCTGGCGCCTGGTGAAGGCCGGATCCGAAAACGGGTCCTCCCAGCTGCCGGCCAGGCCGTAGATTAGATCGTCCCAGTAGTCGACATGCATCTCCACAGCCAGCAGCCCGGGGCGATCCGCATACTTGCGGGCAAACAGCCGTTCGGCCGGCGGACACGAATAGCAACTTTGTGAGGTGAACAACTCGAGCAGCAGCAGCGGCTCGGCCAAGACCGGCCGCGGCAATACGGTCAGCAGCCCGACCCAGCAGATAAAATGGGTGATTCTTGTAACAGGCATTGCAACGATTATAATGGTTATATGAAAGTCAAAAAGAAAACTGCAACCCGGCGCAAGGCGGCCAGCCGGGCGCATCAGGACGGCAACTATGACCCGACCGACCGCCGAGCCTTTCTCAAGGGGGTGGCCAGACGCAATCAGGGACAGCCGGAATTCCTGCAAGCGGTCGAGGAAGTGGCCTACGATGTCTTTGACTACATCGGTGAGCAACCGAAGTTTTCCGCAAAACTGGTCTTCGAGCGAATGACCGAACCGGACCGGGTGCTGATCTTCTCGGTAGCCTGGGAGGATGACGAGGGCAACACCCGGATCAACCGCGGCTACCGGGTGCAGTTCAACAACGCGCTCGGCCCCTACAAGGGCGGCTTGCGTTTCCACCCTTCGGTGAACCTGTCGATCATCAAGTTTCTCGCCTTCGAGCAAACCCTCAAGAACGCCCTGACCACCCTGCCGCTGGGATCGGCCAAGGGCGGCTCCGACTTCAATCCGCACGGCAAGTCGGACGGGGAAGTGCTGCGCTTTTGCAAGTCTTTCATGCTCGGCCTGCACCGCTATATCGGGCCCAATCTCGATGTTCCGGCCGGCGACATCGGAGTCGGCAGCCGGGAGGTAGGCTACCTGTTCGGCCAGTACAAGCGGCTGACCGGCGAGCACGCCGGCGGCACCATCACCGGCAAGGGCATCGAATACGGCGGATCGCTGATTAGAGCCGAAGCAACCGGCTTTGGCACCGTCTATTTCGCCGTCCGGATGCTCGAACACCACAATCTCGACATCCGCGGCAAGACCTGCCTGGTCTCCGGTGCCGGCAATGTCGCCCTCCACTGCGCGCTCAAACTCGCCCAACTTGGCGCCCGGCCGGTTACCCTGTCGGACTCGAGCGGCTTCATCCACGATCCGGACGGCCTGGACGAGGAGAAGATCGCCGCCATCAAGGAACTCAAGGAGGTGCGGCGCGGCCGGATTTCCGAATATGCCCGCAGCCGGAGGCGGGTATCCTTCCACGCCGGTGCCCGCCCCTGGGGGGTCAAGGCCGATCTGGCCTTTCCCTGCGCCACCCAGAACGAACTGGAGGGCAAGGATGCCCGCACCCTGCTTGCCAACGGCTGCATCGGGGTGGTCGAGGGCGCCAACATGCCCTGCACCGCCGAAGCCCAGACGCTGCTGCGCAAGAAGGTGCTGTTTGGCCCGGCCAAGGCGGCCAATGCAGGCGGAGTGGCGGTTTCCGGGCTGGAAATGACCCAAAACAGCATGCACTACCACTGGAACGAGCAGGAACTGGACGCCAAGTTGCAAGACATCATGACCTCGATCCACGGCCAATGCCTGGAATACGGTCGGCGCGGCCGCAAGACCGACTATGTGCGGGGGGCAAATATCGCCGGATTCGTCCGGGTCGGGCGGGCGATGATTGCCTACGGAGTATAGAACCGGACTGCAATTGACCGGATATGCTATAATTTGACAGGCTTTTCTGCTAAACAATATCTAATTTTGACAAGGCGGCATCAAGGAGAACTTGACACATGGCAACTTCCATACTGATTCTCGGGGCATCCGGCCAGACCGGCTCGGAAATGGCTCGCATCCTGTCCTTGGCAAACTTCTCGGTGCGAGTAACCTACCGGGAACAATCCGAATTGCAGCGGATGCGCGAATTGGGGGTCGATGACGCTCCCGCCGACTTCGAAGATGTCGAGTCGCTCAAGAAGGCAATGAATGGAGTCGAGCGGGTATTCGTAATCCAGCCGGTATCGCCGAAGATGGCCGACTGGACCAAGAACATCTGCGAAGCGGCCAAGTCGGCGAACATCTCCCATCTAATCAGAATATCAAACATGGCCACCGGCCCGGATTTGGGATCGGAAATCGCAACCTTGCACCACGAGTCCGACGAGATGCTCAAGCAGGCCGGTTGCAACTTCACGATCATCAAGCCGGCAAACTACTATCAGAACATGTTCTACTCGTCGCTGAACATAATTCGCACCAGCCATTTCGCCCTGCCGCTGGGCACCGCCAATGTCGCCCACATCGATGTGCGCGATGTAGCTCGCTTCGGCTGTCACATGCTCATCGACAACGGCCACGAGAACAAGGAGTACATAATCACCGGCCCGGAAGCGCCGACCATGCATGTGCTGGCCAGAAAGTTCTCCAAGATTCTGCGCAAGGAAGTGCGCTACATTCCGGTCGAGCCGGTTGCAGCCACTCAGGTCTTCAAGGACCAGGGTCTGCCCGAATGGCAGGCGCAGTCAATCGGCACCATGTTCACCGAATACGGTTCCGGCAAGTACAACTTCGTGACCAAGACCTTCGCCGAGGTTACCGGCGAACAGCCCCGTTCCTTTGACGAGTTTCTCGCCGACTACCGCGATGTCTTCACCCGTGAGGCAAACAAGCCAATTCTGCCTTCATAGG
>JAPORI010000051.1 GCA_026710225.1 Betaproteobacteria bacterium | reverse complement strand
ACGGGTTGCGCTATGCCCGACCCGGGAGGCGAGCAACTCCCCTTCGGAAACCCCCAACTCTTCAGCGGCGTTGCGGGCGCGGATTCCCGGCTGCCGCTGCTTGAGCGACTGGTAGCGACTCAGGGTCTGTTCGGCTTTCTGGTGCAGTTGTTCCATGATCATGTTATCCTGTCAGGTTTCTTGACGACGAGGTTCAAGCGAGAAGCGCACCGGCACACTCACCCATCCCTGGCCTGCGATTTCATTTACTGTCGGTGGTTCGAACCTCCATTTCTTCACCGCACCGATCGCTGCGGTATCAAGCAGGCGATAGCCGGAAGAGGTGGCAATCTTGATTGTGTGCGGCGCGCCGTTGGCAAGAATCTGTGCGTGCAGGATCACAACCCCTTGCTGACCGAGTTGGATCGCCCGGCGCGGATACACCGGCGGACTCCTGTGCCGATAACGGGCGGGACGGACGATATCGGCAGCCACGGCAAGACCCGCCGGTGCCGGGGTGCCGTTGGCAACCGGTGTTTTACTCGAATTAGGTTTCGCACTGGTGGCAGCCGCCTGTGCCGCCGGGGAAGCGGTGCCGATTTTGGCGCTCGCATCAGCAGGTTTTGGCTTGTCGATCCGGGCTGACGCCCCAGCGGTAGAGGGCGGCAACTGGTTGACAACCTTGTCCGGCGGCACCAGCCGCTGGCCAACTGCCGACGCTCGGGCCGGTTTGTTCTCCCCAACCGGAGTGGTCGACACCGGCGCAACAGCAGACGACTTGGTGGCAGCCAACCGCCTGGAACCAGCCGCTGCCACTGCCACAGCGGGAGTCTGCAAAACCTGGCCCGGCTCTGGTAGCACAGCAGGAGCCGGCGGTGCGCTTTGCACAACATCCAGCAGCAACACGCCCCGGGCCGGCTTTGTCGAACTGTCGGGCAAGCTGCCGCCAAGCCAGGATGCAAGCAGGGCATTGGCTGCCATCGATGCCAAAACATACTTGAACATTTCAATATCCCCGAATCAAACCAGTTGCAGGCTTGCCAACAACTACTGGTAGGCAACCCGCAGCATGAAGCTGCGCCCTTCCTCAAGCTGGTTGGCAAACCGCTTGGTATAGGCCTTGTCGCCAACATTGTCAACGCCAACATCGAGCGTCCAGCCTTGCTGCTGGTTGGTGCCGATTTTGAGGCGATAGTACAAATCATGGACGCCATAGCCGGCAGTCGCTTCACCACCGGGAGAAAACTTGTTGTTGGCCCTGGCCAGACGACTGCGCCAGCCAAGCACACCGGCACCGGCCAGCCGGTAGCTGACATCGGCGACAAAGGTAACCGGGACATTGTTGTCGATGTGCTGGCCGGTATCCTTGTTCTTTGCCTCAACATAGGAAACGCCTAACTTCAATGCCAGCGCCCCGGACTGATAGCGACCCTCGATCTCGGCGCCAAACAGGCTGGCAGCGGCAACATTCAAGTTGGTGGTAGTTGTTCTGCGGACCTGTGAACTGATGAAGTCCTTTCCCTCGCTTTTGAATACAGCACCCTTGAACATCCCCTGCTCGCCGGCAAAGCCGATGCCGGCACCGAGCTCGAAAGTGACCACCTTCTCCGGCTTCAGATCGGGAGTGCTGACAAACGTGTTGTTGACAAAACTTCCACTGGACGGATCGAAAAAACTAAAGTGGGTGCCGGCTGCATAAAGTTCGGTAAGATGGGGAGCGCGGAATGCCTTGGCCAGGCTGGCGAATACCATCACATCTGCAGAAGGCTTGTAGCGCAGCGACAATTTCGGGGAGAAGGCATCTGCTTTCTGCGACTTGTCGGTTTTATCGGCGCTTTTGTAACTGTCATAACGCAGCGCCGGGATGACTTGCAGTTCGCGCCCGGAAAAGTTGACGGCAACTTCATCTTGCAGGTAAATCCCCCAACTGTTAGCCTCGGCATTCGGAACGCCGTCGCGGGTTCCCACGGCTACGGTCGGGGACTGTTGCCTGGTGCCCACCTGGCGGTCGCGGTATATCTCGATGCCGTAGGACAGTTGATGGGTTGCACCGCCGCCGGCAGTCGGCTCCAGTACGGTGCGCCGGCCGGCGTCAAAGCCTACGGTTTCAATGGTTCGAGTCTGTACCCGGCCGTTGTTGCGGCCGGAAATATCTTCTTCCCTGACTTCGGTTTCGTTGAAATAAAGATGCATCCTGGAACCGAGGTCTTGGCTGTCGTCGGCCGCGGCAAAATCGTAGGTCAGGCTGTACTGGCTGTCAGCAACCTTCTTGAGTACCAGCGGATTGGAGTTGGTGACCGCGCTGTTGCCGTTGTTGGGTTCCTGGCCGTCGTTGACATGCCTGCTTACCGAAAAGCCCAGCGTGTGGAAATCGGCCAGGGTGTAGCCCATCTTGAGCAACCCGGAGATCGGCTTGTCTTCGGAACTGATGGTATTGCCGTCGCCGAGCTTGATGTCGCCGGACTTAAGATAGGTTGCACTGCCGAGCAAATCACCAAGTTCGCTGCGCACTGCCCCGGAAGTTGTCAGCGAATATTCCTTGCGACTGCCGCCGCGGTAGCCAAAAGACACCGCCCCGCCCCGGTTTTGGCCCGGCTGGAGAAAATCAGCGGCATCCTTGGTCTCGAATGCGACAACCCCGCCGATCGCGCCGCCGCCGTAACTGGCCGAGGCAGCACCCCTGACCACCTCGACCGACTTGAGCAACACCGGGTCAATGTAAAAGCGCCCGTCATGCGTTGAGGAAAAGTTTTGCCGCCGACCGTCAATCAGGGTGATAATCCCATCATCGTCAATACCGCGGATGTAGGCAGTCTGGCCGTTGCGACGCGGCGTACCGGAAACTTCCACCCCGGGGGTGAATTCAAGAAGATCGGCAATGTCGCCGGCCAGAGCGTTGCCCGGGGCATCGGCGCGCACCTTGGAGACCATTGCCGG
>JAPORI010000144.1 GCA_026710225.1 Betaproteobacteria bacterium | reverse complement strand
GAGACCTTCGGCGGCATACAACTCCTGGGCTGCCAGAGCGGCGGCGGCGGCGAGCGGATGGCCGGCAAATGTGTAGCCGTGAAAAAAATCGATCGTGTTAGGCTCGGCGGCATCGAGAAAGGTCTGGGCGATGTCGCGGCGCACCGCCACCCCGCCCAGCGGCATTGTGCCGCTGGTAACGCTCTTGGCGAAGGCCAGCAGATCGGGAGTTACCCGGAAGCGTTGCGATGCGGTTTTGGCACCCACCCGCCCGAAGCCGGTGATCACCTCGTCAAACACCAGCAGGATGTCGTTGGCGGTGCAGATTTCGCGAATGCGCGGCAAGTATCCGGTCGGCGGCACCAGCACTCCGGTCGAACCCGGCACCGGTTCGATGAACACCGCCGCGATCCGCTCGGCGCCGTGCAGATCAATCAGCCGCTGCAAAGCGTTGGCGAACTCCAGGCCGCCGCGCTTGGGCTGGCCGCGGCTGTAGCGGTTGCGCGACAAATCATGGGTGTGCGGCAGGAAATCGGCGGCCAGCAGATTGCCCAGCCGGCGCCGGTTGTTGGCGATCCCGCAAATCGAACTGCCGCCCAGATTCCCGCCGTGATAGGCCCGATCGCGGGCAATCAGCAGACTCTTGCCGGCCTTGCCGCGCAGGTTCTGGTAGGTGAGCACGATCTTGATGGCGCTGTCGATCGCTTCCGATCCGGAGTTGGCAAAGACGATTCGATCGAGGCCGGCCGGGAACACATCGCCGGCCAGCCGCTCGGCGAGTTCGAAGGCCTTCGGGTGCCCCATCTGGTAGGTGGGGGCAAAGTCAAGGGTTTTGATCTGGTCGGTTACCGCCGCCGCGATCGACGCGCGGCAATGGCCGGCATTGCAGCACCACATCCCGGAAGTGGCATCGAGAATTTCACGACCGCGCTCGTCGCGATAGAACATGCCGGCGGCCGAAACCAGCATCCGCGGCCGCGCCTTGAAGTTGCGGTTCGAGGAATAGGGCATCCAGAACGAATCGAGTCCGACTCGCTTGTTGGTCATGGAAAGATGGGGGGCGGGTAAAAAAAACTGTTGGGCAGGCTTGGGCGGCAGGCCAGACGATTCTAAGTCGCTGCCGCCTTGCCCTTGCCGCGCCGGCTGCCATCACCGGCGGCGGCCAGGCGGGCAACCTCCGGCAGGTTCGGCTTGCCGCTGCCTAGCAGCGGAAACTCCTTTACAGCCAGCAGTTGCTTGGGCACCCACAGCTTGCTGGCCGCCGCCTTGTCGATGCACTCGCGCACTTGCTCGATTTGAACATCCGGGTTGTTGGAAACCAGCACCAGCCGTTCGCCGCGTTCGGCATCGGCAACCGCAACGACGGCAAAATCACAATCAACGAACAGTTCATCGATGATCTCCTCGATGCGCGCCAGCGGCACCATCTCGCCGGCAATCTTGGCAAAGCGGCGCGCCCGGCCGACAATGCGCACGAAGCCGAACTCGTCGATGGTCGCGATGTCGCCGGTATCGTGCCAGCCGTCTTCCGGCGGTTGCAAATCGTCTCCGCCGGTCAGCAGTCCGAGCATGATGTTCGCGCCGCGCACCCGCAGCCGGCCGCCGACCTCGATCCCGGGCACCGCAACCAGTTCGGCCTCGATGCCCGGCAGCAGCGCCCCCACCGATCCGGGCATCCAGGTCCAGGGTGAATCAACCGCCAGCACCGGTGAGGTCTCGGTTACCCCGTAACCCTCGTGAATCCTTGTGCCGAATTTATCCAGCCACAACTGGCTTACCGCCGGGCGCAACTTCTCGCCGCCGGCATAGACCTGCCTTAGCGTCTGCATGTCGTTGGGATGGGCGCTGCGGGCATACTGGCCCAGGAAAGTGGAAGTCGAAAGCAGCATCGTCGCCTGAGTCGCAAGCAACAAGGCGGGAATGTTTGAATGGTGCAGCGGCGACGGATACTCGACCGCCTCGAAGGCTCCGACCATCGGCAGCACCGCGCCAGAGAGCAGGCCGGTTGAATGAAACATCGGCAAGGCGTTGAACAAGACATCCCCCGGTCCGGCCGCCAGCCGCACGATCACCTGATTGGCATTGGCAACCAGATTGCGATGCGATAGCACCACTCCCTTCGGATCGCCCTCCGAACCGGAGGTAAACAGCACTACCGCCGGATCATCCGGCCGGCCGACCCGGTAATGATCACCGGATTGCAGACTCGCGGCCGGCATCAGCGAATGCACCAGAGCGCGCAGCTTGTCGGATACGGCCAGCGAAGCGCGCACATCTTCCAGCAGCACCACCTTTATGTCCTGCTTGACCAGTTCGGCGACATGCTTTTTCGAAGCATCGTGCCGATCGAGAAAACGCTGCGAGGTGTAGACGGTTTTGAGTCCGGCGGTGCGGCAGGCGGCGAGCACATCCTTGCTGCTGGCACTGAAGTTGAGCATCGCCGGCACCAGGCCGGCGAACTGCACTGCATGAAAGACCGCCACCGCTCCGACCGAAGTCGGCAGCAGCACTCCGATGCGCTCGCCGGCCGGATGCTGCTGGCCCAACTTGCCGCCCAGCGCGAAACAGGCGCGCAGCAAGGTGCGATAACTGAGCCGGCGCGCCGGCGGCCCCACTTCGCTGACCACGCAGCAACCGGCGCCAAAGCGCCGCGCCGATGCAACCAGCAACTCCGGCAGGGCAAGATCGAGATCGCAGCTGGCAAACAGCGCCTCTTCCAGCAGCCGGCGCAGCAGCATTTCCTGCCAGAGCCGCTTCTTTTCTCCCTTGAGCTTGGCCGGCGGCGAGTGGCGGCACGGCTTGCCGATGCCAATGGTGATTTGCGGCAGCCAGCGGCCGATTTGCCAGCGATTGCCGGCAAACAGCCCGAGCTCGGTGGCGCTGATTGCTATCGGTATGTAGCAGCGGCCGGCGAGCCGAACGGCGAGAGTTGCAGCCAGCCTAT
>JAPORI010000174.1 GCA_026710225.1 Betaproteobacteria bacterium | reverse complement strand
AATGAAGCAGATAGGCGCTCGGCTTCATCTTGGCAAGTTCGCGCTTGCCAATCAGCCCGATGGTGTCCTTGGTCAGCGGTGCGTGAATGGTAAGGTAGTCGCAAAGACCAAGCATACTGGTCAGATCATGCGGCTCGAAGCCGGCTTCGGAAACCACCTCATCGGCGACAAAGGGATCGCAGACCAGCACCTGCAAGCCGAGTGCCCGACACTTGTGGGCAATGATCTTGCCAATCGTCCCGAAACCGAGTACGCCGACAGTCTTGCCGCTTATCTCGCTGCCGACAAACTTGCTGCGCTCCCATTTGCCGGCGCGTACCGAAGCATCGGCCGCCGGCAGGTTGCGGGAAATTGAAAACAGGTGCGCCAAAGCCAATTCAGCGGTGGTGGTCGCGTTGGCATCCGGGGTGTTGAGCACGACGATGCCCAGTTCGCTGGCTGCATCAATGTCGATGTTGTCAACGCCGATGCCGGCTCTGCCGATCACCTTGATCTTGGTCTTTGCACTGAGCACATCAGCGCGAATCTTGGTTGCGCTGCGCACGATTACGCCGTCGGCCGCGGTCAACCGACGAGCCAGGTCCTTGGGAGACAGGCCGGTCGCGACCGAGACGTTCAGGCCGCCATCGGCAAGGATCTTCAGGCACTCGGCCGAAACCTTGTCGGCAACGAGAATTTTTGGTTTTGCTTGCTTCATGTCTTTCCGGCAGTTAGTTTACCCGCACCACTCAGATAGTGGTCGATTGCCTGCGCGCACTGGCGCCCTTCGCGGATTGCCCAGACAATCAGTGACTGGCCGCGACGCATGTCGCCGGCGACAAACACCTGCGGCTGGGAAGTCTGGTAGGAGCGGGTATCGGCCTGCACATTGCCGCGCCGGTCAAACTCGACTCCCAGCTGGGCAAGCATCCCCTCGTGCACCGGCTGCACATAACCCATCGCCAGCAACACCAGATCGGCGTCGATCTCGATCTCCTCACCAACCGGCTGCATCTGCATCCGCCCCGATTCGCCAGGCTGCCACTGCACCTTGCGGTAGCCGAGTTTGGCAACCTTGCCGTTACCGGAAAAACGGGTGGTCGAGACACTCCAGTCCCGATCGCAGCCTTCCTCATGCGAACTCGAAGTGCGCATCTTGAGCGGCCAGTTCGGCCAGGAGAGTTGCCGATCCTCGTTGTCCGGCGGCTGCTCGAGCAACTCGAACTGAACGATGCTCGCCGCACCTTGGCGCCGGGAGGTGCCGATGCAGTCGGAACCGGTGTCACCGCCGCCGATCACCACCACCCGCTTGTCGCGGGCGGTCAGAGAGGCTACATCAGATTCGCCGGCAACCCGCCGGTTTTGCAGGGGAAGGAAATCCATGGCAAAATGAATGCCATCCAGATCGCGGCCTGGCACCGGCAGATCGCGCGGCTGCTCGCAGCCGCCGCACAGCGCCACCGCGTCGTGGTTGGCAACCAGTTCGGAGGCGGCAAGCGATCCGGGCGCACCGACATGCACACCGGTGCAAAACTCCACTCCTTCAGCCTGCAGCTGCTCGATCCGACGATCGATGACGCTTTTTTCCATCTTGAAGTCGGGGATCCCGTAGCGCAGCAGACCGCCAATCCGATCGCTCTTTTCGTATACAACCGCCCGGTGTCCGGCGCGGGCAAGCTGCTGGGCGCAGGCCAGGCCGGCCGGGCCTGATCCGACCACCGCAACGCTGCGACCGCTTTTTTGCGCCGCCGGCCGGGGCACCACCCAGCCCTCGGCGAAGGCTCGCTCGACGATTGCCCGTTCGATCGACTTGATGGTTACCGCATCATCGTTGATGTACAGGGTGCAGGCGGCCTCGCAGGGAGCCGGGCACAGCCGGCCGGTGAACTCCGGAAAGTTGTTGGTGCGATCCAGGGAGTGCCAGGCCCGCTTCCAGTCGCGGCGATAAACCAGATCATTGAAATCGGGAATGACATTGTTGACCGGACAGCCGCTCTGGCAGTAGGGGATCCCGCAGTCCATGCAGCGCGCCCCCTGATCGGACAACTGCCGATCATCGGGCATGAGCACGAACTCGCGCCAGTCGCGAATGCGCTGCTTGGCCGGCTGCTGCTTGAGCGCAAGCCGCTTGATCTCGAGAAACCCGGTTGTCTTTCCCATGCCGACCCTGCTATGCTGCCGCCGCTTCCGCTTCCTGCTCGGCCATTGCCTGCAGGGCGCGCCGATACTCGCGGGGCATGACCTTGACGAACCGGCTGGCATAGGTGTTCCAGTCCTTGAGGATGGCGCTGGCCAGCGGGCTGCGGGTGTGCTCGTGATGCGCGCGCAAAAGGCCGCGCAGTATGTCAACATCGCTGCGGCCCAGATGAGCATCTGCACCGGCGGTATCGGAAAGTTGTTCCAGATCGACCATCGATTGATTGCAGCAGGTCTGAAAACTGCCGGCTTCATCAAGAACATAGGCTATCCCGCCGGACATGCCGGCGGCGAAGTTGCGGCCGACTTTGCCCAGCACCACCACCGTTCCGCCGGTCATGTACTCGCAGCAGTGATCGCCGGCGCCTTCCAGCACCGCCGCGGCGCCCGAATTGCGCACCGCAAACCGCTCGCCGGCAATCCCGCGCAAATAGCAGTTGCCCTCTATCGCTCCGTACAGGCAGGTGTTGCCGACAATGATGTCGGCACTGCTGCGGCTGCTCTCCGGCGGCGGCATGACCGCAATGGTGCCGCCGGACATGCCCTTGCCGCAATAGTCGTTGGTGTCGCCAAACAGCTTCAGGGTGATGCCGCGCGCCAGAAAGGCTCCGAAACTCTGACCGGCCGAGCCGGTGGCGCGAATTACGATGCTGTCTTGCGGTAGACCGGCATGGCCGTGCAACTTGGCAACCTTTCCGGAAATCAGGGCAGAGAAGGTGCGGTTGCAATTGGCAACCTTGATGTCGAGTTCGGCCTTTTCCTTGCCGGCGATCGCCGCTTCCAGTTGCGGCAGCAACTTGCTGTCAAGGGCATTTTCAAGGCCGTGCTCCTGACGCTGGGAATGAAAGCGTCCGACCTCCTTGGGCGCTTCCGGATACTTGAGAATCATGCTCAAGTCCAGTTGCCGGGCTTTCGGATGGGTGACCGGCCGGCGAACAAGCAGGTCGACCCTGCCGATCATCTCGTCAAATTTGCGCACGCCCATGCGCGCCATTTCCCGCCGCACTTCCTCGGCGACGAAAAAGAAATAGTTGACCACATGCTCCGGCTTGCCGGCGAACTTGCGCCGCAACGCCGGATTCTGGGTGGCAATCCCGACCGGGCAGGTATTGAGATGGCACTTGCGCATCATTATGCATCCTTGCGCAACGAGCGGCGCGGTCGAGAACCCGAACTCGTCGGCACCAAGCAGGGCGCCGATCACCACATCGCGCCCGGTCTTGATCTGGCCGTCCACCTGCAGCATCACCCGGCTGCGCAGATCATTGATGACCAGCGTTTGATTGGTCTCGGCCAGGCCCAGTTCCCAGGGGGTGCCGGCGTGCTTGATCGAGGAAAGCGGACTGGCGCCGGTGCCGCCGTCGTGCCCGGCAATGGTGATGTGATCGGACTTGGCCTTGGCGACGCCGGCGGCAACCGTCCCGACTCCATAGCGTGACACCAGTTTGACGCTGACGTCACCATCCGGATTGACGTTTTTCAAATCGTGAATGAGCTGGGCGATGTCTTCGATCGAATAGATGTCATGATGCGGCGGCGGCGAAATCAGTCCGACGCCCGGTACCGAATGGCGCACCTGGGCGATCTCGGCGTTGACCTTGTGGCCGGGCAGCTGACCGCCCTCGCCCGGCTTGGCACCCTGGGCGATCTTGATTTGCATCATGTCGGAGTTGGCAAGATACTCGGCGGTAACCCCGAACCTGCCCGATGCAACCTGCTTGATCGCCGAACGCATCGAGTCGCCGCTTGCCATCGGTACGAAGCGGCGCGGGTCCTCGCCGCCTTCACCGGTGTTGCTCCGGCCGCCGATCCGATTCATCGCGATCGCCAAGGTGGTGTGCGATTCCCACGAGATCGATCCGAACGACATCGCACCGGTCGAAAAGCGCCTGACTATCTCACTGGCCGGCTCGACCTCCTCGAGCGGCAACTGCTGGTTGGCAGCCCTGATATCCATCATCCCGCGCAAGGTCATGAGCTGCTCGCTTTGCTCATTGATCAGCCGGGCGTACTCTTCATAGGTCGAGTAACTTTCGCTGCGCACCGCGTGCTGGAGACTGGCCACCGATTCCGGGCTCCACAAGTGACTTTCACCGCCGATCCGATAGGCGTATTCGCCGCCGCAGTCAAGATCTTCTTCGGCACAGGAGCCATAGGCCTGTTCGTGCCAGACATGGCTTGTGCGGGCGACATCATCAACGCCGATGCCGCCGATCTGGGAAACCGACCGGCAGAAGTACTTGTCAACCAGCTTCTCGCCAAGCCCGACCGCCTCGAACAACTGGGCACCGCAAAACGACTGGTAGGTGGAAACCCCCATCTTCGACATCACCTTGAGCAGCCCCTTGCGCACCGCCTTGCGGTAGTTTTCCATCCGCTCTTGCGCCGCCGGCGGCTTTTCCATCCGCATCGGCATGTTCTTGATCGTCGCGTAGGCCAGATAGGGACAGACCGCTTCGGCCCCGTAGCCGGCAAGCACTGCAAAGTCGTGCACCTCCCGCGCCGAGGCGGTATCAACCACCAGACCAACCTTGGTGCGATCACCGCTTTCGATCAGGCGATGATGAACTGCCGAAAGCGCCAGCAGCGCCGGGATCGCAATCCGCTCGGAACTGGCAGCCCGGTCGGAAAGAATCAGCAACCCGCTGCCGGAGGCGGCCTGATCGGCAGCCCGGGCACAGATTGCATCCAGGCCCGGTTCAAGAGCCTCCGGCCCATCGGCGGCCGGATAGGTGATGTCGATGACCTGAGCGACTATCTCGCCGTCGGTAAGTTCGTTGATCCCCCGCAGACGCGCAAACTCGGCTTCGGAAAGCACTGGCGTGTCCAAGGCCAGCATCCTGCCGGCCGGTTTCGAATTGACTGCCAGCAGATTTGGCCGCGCACCCAGATAGGTGCCGGTAGCCATCACCATTTCCTCGCGGATCGGGTCAATGGCCGGATTGGTGACTTGGGCAAATTCCTGGCGGAAATAGTCAGCCAGGGGCCGCGGCCGCTGCGAAAGCACCGCCTGCGGTGAATCGTCGCCCATCGATCCGACCGGCTCGGTACCGTCAACAGCCATCGGCTCAAGCAGGAACTTCAGATCCTCGGCGGTGTAGCCAAATGCCTTTTGCAGGCGTGCCAAATCGGTAACCGGAATGTCGTCGCGTCCGTTGCCGGCAACATCCGGCAGTCCGGCCAGATCGATCTGGCTTTCGGCAACCCAGTTGCGATAGGGGCGACTCTCGGCCAGTTTATTTTTAAATTCCTCGTCCTCAACGATCCGCTGCTGCTCCAGATCGATTAGCAGGGTGCGTCCCGGCTCAAGCCGCCACTTGCGCACAATGTCGGCCTCGGGCACATCAAGCACACCGCTTTCGGAAGCCATTACCACCTGCTCGTCGGCGGTGATCAGGTAGCGGGCCGGACGCAATCCGTTGCGATCAAGCATCGCTCCCAGTTGCCGGCCGTCGGTAAAGGCAACCAGAGCCGGCCCGTCCCACGGCTCCATCATCGCCGCGTGATGCATGTAGAAGGCCTTGCGGCCGGCGTCCATGAGTTCGTTGTTCTGCCAGGCTTCCGGAATCATCATCGCCATCGCCTGAGCGACGCTGTAGCCGCCGGCGACCAGCAGTTCGAGAGCATTGTCGAAAGTTCCGGTATCGGAAAGGCCTTCGTCCAGCAACGGAAAAGTCTTGGCCAGTTCGTTTCCGAAGCGCTCGCAGGATATGCTGTGCTGTCGGGCGAGCATGTTGTTGATGTTGCCGCGCACGGTATTAATCTCGCCATTGTGGGCCACCAGCCGGTACGGATGGGCAAGCGACCAGGCCGGAAAGGTGTTGGTTGAGAAGCGCTGATGAACGATCGCCAGCGCGCTTTCACAGTTGCTGTCGGTAAGATCCGGATAGTACGGAACCAGTTGATCGGCAAGAAACATTCCCTTGTAGACAACGGTGCGGGTTGAAAGCGAAGCCAGATAAACGCCGGCCGGGTCCGCATCAAACTGCACTGAGTCTTTTCTGTCCCGCACCTTGTGCTCAAACAGCCGTTTGGCAACATACAGCCTGACATCGAAAGTGCCCGGCTCCATGTCCGCCGGCCGGCCGATGAACACCTGGCGCACCACCGGTTCGCTGGCCTTGACCTCGTCGTTGAGGTGGGAATTGCAAGACGGCACATCCCGCCAGCCGAGCAGCGGCAACTTTTCCTCGGCAAGGCTGGCCGCGAAAATCTCGGCAGCCCTCTCGCGCAGGCTGTCGCCCTGCGGCATGAACAGCATCCCGACAGCATAGTCGCCGGCCGGCGGCAATTCAAAGTCGAGCCGGGCGGCACGAAACAGCCGGTCGGGTATCTGCATCAGGATTCCGGCACCGTCGCCGGTAGTCGGATTGGCGCCAACCGCTCCGCGATGGACCAGATTGAGCAGGATTTCCACCCCCGACTGCAGGATTCGATGCGAGGCCTGATTGCGAATGCTGCAGACAAAGCCCACCCCGCAGGCATCGTGCTCGTATTCGCGCCTGTAAAGGCCGTGGCGCTCCGGAGGCCGGAAAAATCTTGCGTTCATCTAGTGTGCTTGGAAAATTGGCGAATCGCAGATTCTAATGTATTAGCCGGAGACAACTGTGCCCGCGTCTGGGAAGCCGCAAAGCCCTTTCGCTTGCAGATGGCAGGGCAAGCCAATTTGAGCAAAAATATTTCCCGTGAAATTGTCAAAAATTAGAGCAAAATAGCCGTTTTTATCAAAAAAAGTCTGATTTTAGCCAAAATTGCCGCCAGAAAACATTTGTTTTGGGGCTGCTGATATCACCAAACGCGGGTTTCTCCGTGCTGCATTACCCAGAACACATCTTCGTCTTCGTTGGCATCGGCAAGCGCCTCGGCCAGTTTTTGCGGCGGCTCTTCCATCGGCTCGAGTGAAAGCCGGAAGGTGCCCCAGTGACTGGCAACCGCCCGCCGGGCGCCCAGATCGCGTCGAGCCTGCGCCGCTTCGGCCGGATTCTGATGGCTATCCTTAACCAGCGAGAGCGAGCGCGGCCGATAGGATCCGATCGGCAAGATGGCCAGGTCAAAACCGGCGAACTTCGCTCCGATATCCCGATAGTCGAGTGTATATCCGGAATCGCCAACAAACAGCAACCGCCGGCCGGCTACCTCGATTACCCATGAGCACCATAAAGTCTTGTTCACGTCAAGGCCGGAACGAAAACTCGAGTGCTGAGCCGGCACGGCAAAAAACCGGACACCGGCAAGCTCACCGCCTTCCCACCAGTCATGCTCGGTTACATCATCGTCGGCGGCAAACCACTCTTTCAGGCGCAATGGCACCAGATATTTGGTCTTGCGGCTGCGCGCCCGGAGAAGATCGATGGTGCCGACATCAAGATGATCGTAGTGGTTATGCGAAATGAGCACCAAGTCGATCTCCGGCAACTGATCAAGGCTGCGGCCGGGAGGGGTGCCCCGCGTGGTGCCGAAAAACGGCATTGGAAAGACGCGCTCGGAGAAATGCGGATCAGTGAGAATGTTCAGTCCGCCAATCTGGATAAGAAAGGTTGCCTGCCCGATCCAGGTTATCTTCGGCTGGCCGTCTGTAACATCAAACTGCCCCGGCTCAACGGGAGCGGTCGGAAAACTGACCAGCGGAGGCAACCCGTGGCTGAAAAGTCTCTGCATGGCCTGGAAAAATCTGCTGTCATTGACGCTGCCATAGTTGTTGGCAAATGTCCCGTCTGGCAGGTGCCAGGGCCGCCGGTCACTTGCGGCCGCAGCCAGCCCACTCCAGCCGGCTGCGGCCGCCAGCGGAAGTTTCAGCAAGGCTCTGCGCAACCGGTTCATCGACAGCCCAATATAATAGCCTATTAGGCTTTCCACCTTCCACAAACAAAAACCCAATGAAAAAGCAAAACGCCCTGATTGGCGCTCTGGTTGCAGATGCAGCAGCACTCGGATTGCACTGGCTCTACGAGCCGGCCCGCCTCGATCAGATTGCCAAAGCCGGGCCGGTACTGTTTCGCAGGCCGGATCCGGCCGACTTCAAGGATGCGCAGGGATATTTCGCCCACGCTGGCAAACCGGCCGGCGATTCCTCGCAGTACGGGCATTCATGCCTGCTTGTTGGCCGTGCGGTTGGCTCAGACGGCAGCTATGACCGAGCCGCCCATCAAAACAGTTACCTGCAGGTTTTCGGACCCGGCGGCAGTTGGGTTGGCTACGCTGACAAAGTCAACCGCGGGGTGGTGGTCAAGTTGGCCGGAGCCGGGGCCGATGGCTATCCAGACCCTTCCGGGATCGATGACGATCAGTTGCCGGCTATTGCGGCGGTCCCGGCCCTGTTTGCTGCCGGATGCCAGCGCAGCGCGCTGGATGCAGCCGTTGCGGTGACCAACATCAACGCTGATGCCGCGGCGGCAGCCGCTGCGCTTTTCGCCGCCCTGAGCGCAGTTGCAGCCGGAAAGGACGCTGCTGGCGCGCTCAGTGATGCGGCCGAGCAATGCCCGGCACCCGAAATGGGAAAGTCACTTGCCGAAGCAGTGCAAATGCAGCCACTTGAAGTCCGGGCGGCGGCGGAAAGATTCGGCATGTCCTGCCGGGTAAGTCATGGCATGCCGGTTGCCTGGCACATCGTTGCCAACGCAGCAAACTTCGAGCAGGCTTTGGAAGCAAATACCATTGCTGGCGGTGACAGTTGTGGAAGGGCGCTGGCCGTTGGCGCGCTTGCCGGGCTAATCTTTGGAGTGCCCGACGATCTGGTCGCCAAAACAAGAATCATCGCTGCCAACCAGCAGTTGCTGGCCAAATTCGCTTAGAAAGATACTTGGTTTTTCATCGAGAAAGAAGGATCTGGGTCTAGTCTAAATCGCCAGATAAACAAGCAAAAGAAACAAAGCCAGACATGACCAGCTAATGACATCCCGGGCTGCAAAGGCCAGCGGGTCGTCAACAAGTTGCCGGCGGCCGCCAAGTATCCAGATACGCGCGATCCAAAAAAGGACAATCGGCAGAACCAGCCAAACGTAGAGTGGATTCGAATACCGCTCCTGAACAATTGTGCTGTCTATGTACAGGCCCAGCACCAGCACCGCACTCATCCCGCAGGTGCAGCCGAGCATCGCCAGCATCGGCGCATCGACGGCTTGATAGGCGCGGCCGGGTATCTGCTCCTGCTCCAGACCCAGCGTCTCCGAATAGCGCTTGAACAGGGCCAGACTGAGAAAAATGAACACCGAAAAGATCAGCAACCAGAATGAAACCTCGACACCGATCGCTTCGCTGCCGGCAAAGACACGCAATGCAAACAGAATCGAAAGCACCGCTATGTCAACGATCAGCAGCCGTTTAAGATAGAGCGAATAGGCAAGGGTGACAAGAAAGTATGTCGCGGCCAGCGCCTGAAAACCGGACGGCAACAACAGGCTTGCTGCACCGGCAACCACCAGCAGCAGGACACTTGCCGCAATGGCCACAGATCTTGAAATATCGCCAGCGGCAACCGGCCGCAACCGCTTGCGGACATGCTGGCGATCGGCTGCGACATCGAGTACATCGTTAATCAGGTAGGATGCCGAAGCAAGCAGGCAGAACACTGCGAAAGCGATCGTCGCGGCCTGGACAGCCGGAAGCGAACCCATCTGGTGAGCCCCGATTGCTGCGACATACACCAGCAGGTTCTTGCTCCAGTGAGTAACCCGCAGCGCCCGCAACCAGATTTTTGCCTTTCGGTGGATCATGACTGCCCGCTCACAACCGCTTCCTGAACACCAACTTGTGCGCGCCACTGAAAGTGAACATCATTCCGGCCAGAATCCCAGCAATCAGGGCCAGCACCTTGTATTCGGCAAAGAAATCGACATTACGGGTAAGCAGCGCATAGCAGCCCCAGTTGACCAGAAACCCCAGCGACGCAACAATACTGTACTGAAACAGCTGCACTCCAATCGCACCACGCGGCCGATCCCCGAAGGTAAAGGCGCGATTGAGCAAGCCGTTTGACAGAGTTGCCGGCCAGTATGAAATCGCCCGGGCAATCTCGTGATGCAGGCCAAGTCCGACTAGCGGCAGATAGACCCCGACATCGACGATCACTCCCGACAACCCGACTAGGGCAAACATCATGAACTCGACCGGCCGCGGCCAGCGAAACCGGTAGAGACGATAAAGATGCCGCAGATACTTTAGCTGCTCGCGCATGGTAAGCTTGCTTTCGCCGATCTTGCGATCGGCAAAATAGATCGGAATCTCGCGCACCCGGGTGCGGGAAAAGCGGGCGCGCACCATGATGTCAAGCGCAATCTTGTAGCCAATCGGATCGAGTCGATCCCGTGCCGGCCAGTCGGCGCGCCGGAGTGCGAAAAATCCGGACATCGGATCGCGCACCACAACCAGCGGCCGGGCCAGAGTTGTAGCGACAAAGGTGTTGAGATGCCGAAACAGCGACCAAGATTCGTCGGTCTTGCCGCCGGCAACATTGCGCGATCCCATCACCATGTCCGCCTCACCGGCTTCAAGCAGCCGCACCATCTCGGCTATTGCCGAAGGCGGATGCGACATGTCCGCATCCATCACCACGATCACCTGGCCGCCGGCGAGTTCGGCACCGTCAATCACGGCATAAGAAAGGCCGCGGTTAGCGGTGCGGTTGAGCAGCCGGATCGGATACTGCCTGTCCAGATCGGCACACACTTCGTCGGTCGCATCGCCGGATTCATCGTTGGCGATGATGAGTTCCCAGCTTAGCCCGGCCTTAGCCAGTTCTTCGGCTATCAATTCAGTCAACGGCCGCAGGTTATTCGCCTCGCCGTAGGTCGGGACAACTATCGAAACCTGCGGCTGCCCCTGATTCATGTCCGCATCGGGTTGCATCGGATCATGCAATATAATATGCGGTTGCCTGCAAAACAGCCAGACGCGCGGGTCTGTAGCTCAGCTGGTTAGAGCGCGCGCTTGATAAGCGCGAGGTCGAAGGTTCAAGTCCTTCCAGACCCACCACCATTTCAATTTCCTTTGGCCGCCTGGCAAGCGTCTGAACGCCCATCTGGTCGCATTCTTTCCGAACCGTCGCTTCAGTCACGTTAATTACCTTCTTCCGCGAGCCTTGCGAATCATCTCGATCAATCCGTCAAGACTGTCGAGACTGCGATAGTCGATCGTCATCCGGCCGCGATTGTTGCGGCCGTGTTGTATGCCAACCCGCATGCCCAGCAAGTCGGACAGTTCTTCGCAAAGCGCTTCGGTATCCTGATCGACGGCGGCCGGCGAAGATTTTTTCCCGTCCGGCTTGCTCTTCTTGGCCGCCTGGATGCGGGCAACCAACTCTTCAGTCTGGCGCACCGACAGGAATTCAGCGGCCGCCTTGACCGCAACTGCCTCGGCCCGAGCAGCCGGCAGGCCGGCCACCGCCCGGGCGTGGCCGGCGGTTATCTTTTCATTTTCCAGCAGCTTGCGCACTCCCGGCGGCAGTTCAAGCAGGCGCAACAGATTGGAAAGCGCCGGCCGCGACATTCCCAGTTCACTGGCGGCATTGGCCAGGGAGAGCTTCAAATCCTTGACCAACTGCCGGGCCGCGGCTGCATGTTCAAGTGGCTGCAGATCCTCGCGCTGGATGTTCTCGATAAGCGCGGCGATTCTGGCGTCAGAATCGCTGATGTCGCGCACTAGCACCGGCACCGTCTTGAGGCCGGCAAGGCGGGCCGCCCGCCAGCGCCTTTCGCCGGCAACTATTCGCAGTGTGCCGGATCCGGCGCGCTGCACCAGAATCGGCTGCAGCACACCGCGCTTTTTCATCGTTTCGGCCATTTCCTGCAAGGCATCCTTGGCAAACTTGCGGCGCGGCTGCCAGGGACCCGGCTGCAATTTCTTGATCTCGACTTCCCGGGTACCGGTGCCGGTACCGGACTCGTCCTCGGATCCGGCGCCGAGCAACTCGGAAAGGCCGCGGCCCAATCCGCGCCGATTCTTCTTCATGCCACTCGCCTGAGCAACTCGGTGGCCACCTCCCGATAGGCGGTCGCAGCCGGTGATGTCGGTGCGTAAAGGGTTATCGGCAGGCCGTGACTGGGCGCTTCCGCCAGCCGGACGGTGCGCGGGATCGGCGTTTTGAACACTTTTGAGCCAAAATGGCGCGCCAGTTGCTCGGCAACCTGTCTGGACAGCAAGGTGCGCGCATCGTACATGGTCTTGAGCAATCCAAACAGCGCCAGTTGCGAATTGTGGGCGCTGCGCAGCCGCTCGATATTGGCTGCGAATTCGGCCAGCCCTTCCAGGGAAAAATAGTCGCACTGCAAGGTAACCACCACTCCGCTTGCCGCAACCAGGGCGTTTACCGACAGGGGACTTATTGAAGGCGGACAATCGATCACTGCAATATCATACTCCTTTGCCAGGCCTTTCATTCGCTTGCGCAAAATGCTCTGCCACTTCTTGCCGTTTGCGGCCAGGCCGTATTCGATTACCGCCAGATCGGATCCGGCCGGTATCACCGCCAGTTTCTCCAGCATCGTTCGCCGGGACAGGCTGCGGCTGCTAGCGCTGCCGGCAAACAGCGCCTGACTGCCGTCTCCCCGTCCGGCCCGCTCGATTCCCAGCGCCGCGGTCGCATTGGCCTGAGGATCCAAATCAACCAGCACAACCTTCTTTCCGGACTCGGCGATCGCCGCGGCAATGCTTACCGCCGAAGTCGTCTTGCCGGTGCCTCCCTTGCGATTTGCAAAGGCAATCGTCTTCACTGCTGCACCTGAGCTTCGACCAGCCAGCGCGATGGCGAAGATCCGGTTGGCCGGCAGGACACCACCTGCCAGCCGGCACCGCAATTCTCCAGCGCTGCGCATTCGGCGCGCGGCTGCCGGGACTTGAGCGCCAGCAGGCGCAGGCCGGCAACGGTGAAACCAGACACCAGCCGCGCCAGCCGCGGCAGGGATGTCAACGCCCGCGCGCAAAGCAGATCCGGATACTGGCGCGGCCGCCAGGACTCGATCCGCTCGCAAACGATGTGAACGTTTTCCAGCTCCAGTTCGGCGGCCGCCTGACGCAGAAACGCCGCCTTGCTCTGCCGGCTTTCGATCAGGACCACCGGCAAGGCGGGACGGGCAATTGCCAGCAGCAAGCCGGGCATGCCGGCACCGGAGCCCAGATCGACGGCCCGAGAAGGTTCGAGTTGGCCAACCCGGTGCAGCAACGGCGCGCAATCGGCGGCCAGTGCGGCTAACGCCGCGACTTGGCGCGCACCGGCAAGGTTGTGCACCCGCTGCCACTTGTTCAGCAGGCGCAGATAACTGGCGCATTTGCCGGCGGCAGACTTGCAGCCCAGGACCCGGGCGAGTTGTTCGCCGTGTCTTTGCGTTTCATCCGGTGCCATTTTTCATCCGGAGCGAATCCGCTGTTCCAGATGCATGTGCAAAACCGCAACCGCGGCGGGAGTGATGCCGGTCATCGCCGCCGCCTGCCCGAGAGTGGCCGGCCGGTTGCGCTGCAACACCGCCTGCGCCTCGTTGGAAAGGCCGGCAACCTTGGCGAAATCGATGTCGGCCGGAAGCCGCAGGTGACTGCGGGCACGAAGCCGGGCAACTTCGTGACGCTGACGCTCGATCAGCCCCGCGTACTTGCAGCGCGCTTCAATTTCGGCGGCATCGGCCTCGCTGGCAAGGGCATCGGCAAGCTGTGCATAGGACGCTTCCGGCCGACACAGCCACTGCTGCAGATTCTGGCCGCCGCCGGCCGGAGAAGGCGTATCCGCCAGCCGCTGCATCTGCGCTTCGATCCGCGCGCGGCGATTGGCAAACAGTCGCCAGCGCACATCGTCAATCAGGCCGATCTTCCGCCCCGCTTCGACAAGCCGGAAATCGGCGTTACCCTCGCGCAGCCTGAGCCTGAACTCGGCCCTGCTGGTGAACATCCGGTAGGGTTCAATAACTCCGGCGCCGGTCAGATCATCAATCAGCACTCCCAGATAGGCGTCCGCACGCGCCGGCCACCACTCCGGCCTATCCATGGCGACCAAGGCGGCATTCGCTCCGGCCAGCAGCCCCTGGGCGGCAGCTTCCTCGTAGCCGGTGGTGCCATTGATCTGGCCGGCAAAATAAAGGCCGGCGATCCGGCGCACGGCCAGACTCGGCGCCAGCGCCCGCGGATCGTAGTAGTCGTACTCGACTGCATATCCCGGCCGGGTGATGCGCGCCCGTTCGCAGCCGGCGATCGTGCGCACGATCTTCTCCTGGGCCGGATAGGGCAGCGAGGTGGAGATTCCATTCGGATAGATCTCGCGACTGTTTATGCCTTCCGGCTCAAGAAATACATTGTGCGAACTGCGCTGCGCAAAGCGCACCACCTTGTCCTCGATCGACGGACAGTAGCGCGGCCCGGCACCGGTAATCGCACCGCTGGTAAGCGGCGAATCCGGCAGCGCCGCGCGCACCGCGTCATGAGTCGCTTCGCAGGTTGCGGTAATGTGACACAGCATCTGGCGCGGCCGGGTTTCCGGAGCACCGAGAAAGGAAAACGAAAAGGGGCCTTCGCCGGGTTGTTCGGTGAGCCGGGAAAAATCGATGCTGCGGGCATCCAGCCGCGGCGGCGTGCCGGTCTTGAGCCGGCCGGCCGGCAGATCAAGTTCGCGCAACTGGCTGGCCAGATCGACCGCCGCGGCCGCACCAGCCCGGCCGCCGGATCGGCGCGCGGCTCCGGTGTGCATCTGGCCGGCGAGAAAGGTGCCGGCGGTCAGCACCAGCGCCTGGCAGGGAATCTCGATCCCGATCGCCAGCCTGGCGGCGCGCAACTGCTGGTTTTTCACCGTCAATGCAACGACTTCCCCCTGAAAAAGTTCGACATCAGGATGCGCTTCCAGTTGCCGGCGCACCGCCTCCCGGTACAGGGAACGATCAGCCTGCGCCCTGGTGGCGCGCACCGCCGGACCCCGGCTCGCATTGAGAATTCGCCAGTGAATTCCAGCCGCATCGGCGGCAACTCCCATCGCCCCGCCCAGCGCGTCTATCTCCCGCACCAGATGCCCCTTGCCGATGCCGCCGATGGCTGGATTGCAAGACATCTGCCCGAGCGCGTCAAGACTGTGGGTAATAACCGTCACCCGCGCACCGATCCGGGCTGCGGCCAGCGCCGCCTCGGTGCCGGCATGGCCGGCACCGACAACCACGATGTGCGGCTTGCCGGCAGACATCGCCGGCTAGGGGCGCAGCGCCTTGTCCAGGGAGCGCACCTCCCAGGCCTGCAGCGTGACGATCAGGGCTTCGGCATCGGGCGCCTTTTCCAGTTCGGCAACCAGTTCGGCATCGGTAAGCATCCGCGACATGATCGACAGAATCTGCAGATGACTTGCATCCGCCTTGTCGGGAACCAGGGTAACGAACAGCAGCTTTGCCTGCGCTTCCGGCGAGTCAAACGGAAAGGCGGCCGCCATGCGCACGAATACGGAAATCGGCTTGTTCAGGCCGGCAATGCGCGCGTGCGGCAGGGCAACCCCGTCGGCGATCAAGGTCGAGCCAAGTCGCTCCCGCTCGAGCAGGTGCCGGAAGACATCGTTGCGCGCCGGGCCGCCGCTGTTTTCGAAAGCCAGGCCGACCTCTTCGAACACCCGCTTCTTGCTGCGCATATCCAGATCGAGCAGTACCCGCGCCGGGTCCAGCAGCAGCGATGGGCGCGGCAGCATTTCAATCATGATTGCCAGTGCCGGAGCGCCGGCGGGCGCGATCGCGACCGGCGGTCGTGTCAAGTTGCCGACGCAACTTGCCGGCGGCGGCATCAATCGCTGCATACATGTCAGCCGGAGCGGTCGCTTCAGCGGCAAAGTCGCGCCCTAGATGATGAGCCACTATTTCGGCGGTGTGATTGTGGCGAACGTGACTGAGGATGACGTGACAGCGGGCCGGCTGCTCGACCAGGTGCTCAAAGGCCTTGGTCACCTGACTGTGCACCCGCTCGCGCAAGGCATCGGTCAGATCAACTTGTTTGCCGGTTATGTCTATCTTCATAGGCTGTTTACTCCTGTTTCCAGCGGCCGCTTGCGCAGGCTGGCGGCGGCGATTCCGGAAGCGGCACGATGCTTGGCCACGGTTCGTCGCGCCGGCGCACCGCCGGCGGCTGCCAGCCGGGCGGCAATCGCGGCATCAGACAGCGGTCGGGCCGGATTCTCGCCGGCGACGACTTGTCTTATCGCCATCTGCAACGCCGCCGCGGAAAAGTCCCGGCGGCCGCAGGTAGACCTCTGGAAAAGGTATTTTAAGGCAATCACCCCATGCGGACCCCGCACCAGCTTGCCGGCAACCGCAGTCGAGACGGTCGAGACGGCAAGACCGGTATCCTCAGCCACCTGCTGCAGACCCAGCGGGCGCAGAAACGCCGCCCCCCGTTCGCAGTACAAGCGCTGCCGGGCGGTTGCTGCGGCGGCAACCGCCAGCAGGGTGCGGCGCCTGAACGACAGGCTCTCGGCCAGCACCCGCGCCTGGCGGGCCAGCCGCCGGAACTGGCGCGTGCCGCCGGCGACACCTGTCGCGATGGTGGCCGGCATCTCGTCGGCAAGCAGTTCAACCCGCCACAGGCCGCCACTTTTGCGTATCTGAATTTCCGGCGCGGCAGTTGCCGCCTCCTGAGAAAAGCCGGCACCCGGACGCGGATTGAGCGATGCGATCAGCCGCAGCACCTCGGCCAGCCGCAACTGCGGCAGCTGATCGTAGCGCCGCCGACTCAACTGGGCAAAATGATCGCGCACTATCGTTTGCGCCAAACGCAGCACATCGGAATCAGGTTGCCCGGCAAGTTGCAGCAGCAGACACTCACGCAGGTCACAGGCGCCAACGCCGATCGGATCAAGTTTTTGCACCCGGGCAAGTGCAGCCTTGATCCGGGCCGCGCTCA
This sequence comes from Betaproteobacteria bacterium, assembly GCA_026710225.1. Classification (GTDB taxonomy): domain Bacteria; phylum Pseudomonadota; class Gammaproteobacteria; order Tethybacterales; family Tethybacteraceae; genus JAPORI01. The sequence goes on along the minus strand of JAPORI010000174.1, from coordinate 6,956 downwards.
GGCCAAGTTGCCGACAAAGGGTTGCAACATCGGGCAGCCGTCCATTTGCATCGACCTCGCCGGCGAGCGCGACTGCATCAAGCCGCAGCCTCCGGTCGGCAATCCCGGTGAGCTGGCCAAGCAGATGAGCGCGCAGGCTCGGACCCGGCGCGGGCAGGGCGGGCAGGGCGGCCGGAGTGATCTCTAGCAGCGGATTTTGCTCGGCAACGCCGGCGAGTTCGAGAGCCAACTGGGTACTGTTGAGCTTGAGCAGCCGGGCGGCCAGGCGCGGCAGTTGCGCCTGGCGCTGCTGCAGGGAGGTTGTCAGTGCCGGATCGGTCTTCACAACTTGAAGGCGCTGCCCAGATAGTGCCGGCGCACCGCTTCATCGGTGGCCACCTGCTCGGAATCGCCACGGGCAATGATCTGGCCGGCGTGCATTATGTAGGCGCGGTCGCAAACCCCCAGCGTCTCACGCACATTGTGATCGGAAATAACGATCGCGATGCTGCGCTTTTTGAGGGTGCGCAGCAACTCCTGCAGCTCGCCGACGGTGATCGGATCGATTGCCGAAAACGGTTCGTCAAGCATCAGCAGCCGCGGCTTGGTAACCAGCGCCCGGGCTATCTCCAGCCGGCGGCGCTCGCCGCCGGACAACTGCGGCGGCTGACTCTCGGCGCAGTGGCCGATGCCGATGTCATCGAGCATCGCCTGGGCGGCACCGTCGATTTCCGAACTGGGCATGCCGACTATCTCCATCACCGCGCGAATGTTGTCAATCGCCGACAGGTTGACAAAGGCGGAACTTTCCTGAGGCAGGAATCCGACCCCCAGCCCAACCCGCTGCTCGACCGGCACCGCAGTGATCGTCTGTCCGGAAAACATTATCGATCCGGCGTCCGGACGCACCAGGCCGGCAAGCATGTAAAAGCAGGTCGTCTTGCCGGCGCCGTTTGATCCGAGCAACCCGACGATCTCGCCGGGGCTCACCTCAAGCGATACATCGCGCACCACCTGGCGCCGGCTATAGGACTTGCACAGCCCCTCGGCTGCCAGCAGAATCTCGCTGCTCATGGCGCGTCGATCACCACCCTTACCCGTTCGCCGGGCGCCGCCTCGGTTGCCAGCTCGCCGGTAGCCAGGTTGTAGGTTATCTTTTCAGCGACTATCGTCTCGCCCTTGTAGACGCTTTGCGCACTGCCTTGCATGTAAAGTTGCCGGCCGTCCCCAGCCAGCCTGATGAGCTGCGCCTGGCCGCTGGCGGAATCGCCATCAATCGTCATTTGCAGCGTCGCCGGCATCCCCCGCATTTGCAGGCTGCCGTCTGCCGCCAAATCCAGCTGCTCGCCGCGGGCTTCCGAGTCGGCGGCAAGGATGCGCACTGCTGTGCGCGCCTGCACCGATCCGGCCGCGAGATCGACGCTGATCTGGCCGGCGGTAACGGTTACCTCACGGCCGGTGATTTGGCCTCCGGCCGGCAGCAGCGCGACTTCGTCTTCCGGTTGATAGACAATCGTTGCGGCTTGCACCCGGATCGTCGCGGTCGGACGCTCGACAACCAGCACCACCGGATTGCCGCGGGCGGTCATCGCCCCACCATCCCTGGCAACCCTTATCTCGTCGGAAGTTATCACAATTCCTTCACCGGTCACCACGACATCGTGCTCGAAAACCGACTCCGCGTTCTCGACATGCATGCTGCCGGACTCGATCTCCATCTGCGCTTGGGCAGCAAAAGCGCCCAGCAGCCCGGCAAGGGTCAGCAGCAATGCAACTGACGCTTTCATTTTCCGAACACCGCCTGCACTCCGCCTTGCAGGCGCAAGCCGCCGGCCGGGTCGATGCTGAATTGTTCGGCGGCAAAAGTCGCATCCTGCCGCGCATCGATTACCCGGGCTGGCGCACCCTGCAGCGATCCGTCATCACTGAGTTCGACTCGCTGCGAACTGAGCGTGCTGTGCTTGTTGCGCAACTCAACTGCATCTTCCAGCAGCATCCGTCCTCCCTGCACCTGCATGCGCGCCGCGTCGAAATCAAAGCCCTCGTCGCCGACTGCCAGCCGGCCGGAAACCTGCTGAGCCGATATCTGATTGCCGGCGAAAACCGCTTGCTGCGCCAGAAACGAGGTGCGCTGATTGTGCTGCTCGAAACTGTGCACCCGCATCTGCTGCATGTCAAGGCGCGGCATGCTCTCGATGCCGACACCGGATGCAATGAAGCGCTCGGTTGCCAGGGCGACGAAAACCCCGCCGATCAGAATCACCAGCGGGATCAAAGACGCAATCCGCATTTCTTCGCCTCCGCCAGTATCTGCGCATCCTGCGCTTGCAAAATCATCTCGGCCAGCTCGCGCACCGCACCACAACCGCCAGCTGCATCGGTCACCACCGCGGCTGCGGCAAGCACCGCCGAATTGGCATTGCTTGGCGCGGCGGCAACGCCGGCAGAGAGCATTGGCGCCATATCAACCAGATCGTCACCCATGTAGGCGACTTGCTCAGCAGCCAGTTGCCAGTCGGCAAGCAGCCTGGCAAAGGCTGCCCCCTTGTCCTTGCAGCCATCGACAAATGCATCCAGTCCCAGCCGTTCAACCCGCTTGCTGATTGACGGGCAGGAAGCCGAAGTGATCGCCGCGCAGCGGATGCCGGCGCGGCGCAGCAGCACGATTCCGATTCCGTCATGGGCATGAAAGGCGCGCCGGGTTTCGCCGGAGGCGGTAAAGACGATCCGCCCGTCGGTAAGCACGCCGTCAACATCGAAAACCAATGCCTTGATTGTGGCGAGATCGGCAGCCACGCTTTCAGGCCACCTGCCGGGCAAGCAGCATCTGGATGGTAACCGCCCCGACAATCGATTTGCCATCGAGCACCGGCAGTTGATTTACGCTTTCCCGGCGCATCAAATCGGCCGCTTCAGCCGCCAGCCGCGCCGCGCCAATCGTCTTCGGAGTCCGATTCATCATCGCCGCAATATCGGTGCCGTTGAAGTCAACTCCCCTTTCCAGACAGCGGCGCAGGTCTCCGTCGGTGAAGATGCCGGCCAGATCCCCGCCTGAGTCGCGCACCATCGTCATCCCCAGCCGCTTTGCCGACATCTCGACGATCGCCGCGGTCAACGGCGCGTCGGCGGCAATGATCGGCAACTGGCTGCCGGTGCACATCACATCGGCAACCGTCAGCAGCAATCGCCGGCCGAGTGCACCGTGCGGATGGGTGCGGGCAAAGTCTTCCGGCGTGAAGCCGCGCGCGACCAACAGCGCCATGGCCAGCGCATCACCGATCGCGCAAGTCGCGATCGCCGAGGAAGTCGGCGCCAGATTGAGCGGACAGGCCTCCCGGCTCACCGCAACCTTGATGACGGTATCGGCCGCAGCCGCCAGCGGACTTTGCGCTGCGCCGGTAATCATCAGCAGCGGCGTCCCCAGCGCGCGTCCGTAGGCGAGCACGGTTGCAATCTCCTCGGCGGTGCCGGAGTGGGAAATCCCGACTATGCAGTCGTCGCCGGTAATCACCCCCAGATCGCCGTGCAGGGCGTCGGCCGGATGGACAAACAGCGCCGGCGTGCCGGTGCTGGCAAAAGTTGCCGCGATCTTGCCGGCGATCAGTCCCGACTTGCCGATGCCGGTAACCACCACCTTGCCGGAAATGGCCAGGATCGTCTCGACCGCCCGATTGAAGCTGTCGTCCAGAGCGGCCGCGGCTTCGGTGATCGCCTCCGCCTCGGTAGCCAGCACCGCCCGGGCGGCGGCCAGATGATTAGATGCGCTGTTCACCAGTGCGAAGCCGATTCGAGCTGCGAGACCGACAGCGCCTGCACGAACGGTCGGCCGGAGCGAAAGAACGACGGCAGCTCCTGAATGAAGAACTCGGCCTCGAACTCGCTGGCAAACTGGCCGTAGGTAACCACGAAATTGTCCTGGCCCTCCGAATGGGAGGGATAGACCATGATCTTGTGCACCGCATAGTGGCGGGCGAGATCACGCAGATACCTTTCGATGTCGATGGCATGATTGCGCGGCGCGGTCATGATTCTGGCCGTATACAGATTGGCGTCGTCAAGCAAATCGAGCATCGTCTCGGTTACGTTGAGCTGCTGGCGCAGGTAACTGCCGATCGGATAGTTGTTCCAGTTCGGATTGTTGATCAGTTCGACCCGGGGCAGTTGCTGCCGGTCTTTGCTCTGGCTGCTGGCGGACACCGCCGCCACCGGGGCCGCAGCCGGCAGATTGGCAACCGCTGCTGCGCTGGGCGTTGCACTCGGTGCTGCCGGCGGCGCCGAGATCGCCGCGGCTGCGACTGGTGCCGATGGAGCCGGGCGCGGCCAGAACTGGACGATGGTCACGATGCAGGCGAGCACCACCAGCGCCGCGGCGATCATGGTCGCGCTATCGGGTCGGCGGCCAAGTGCCGGCGGCGCGGCCGCATCCGCGGGCGCGGCTGAATCGTTGTGCTCGACCATCCGCTGATAGCGTGCATCCCGGGCCGCCTGCTCGGCGTGCCGGGCGCTGATGCGCTTGTCGCCGTCGGCAAACGCAGCCAGCAGCGACTTGTCGCACAGGATATTTACCCGCCGCAGGATTCCCTGCGAGATGCGGGTTATCACCACAACCGCGCTGGGCATGAACAACTGCTCGGCCTGATCGTAGCCGGCGCAGCGCAGCCGCGCATCGATGTAGGCGCGCACCTCTTCGTGGGCGAAGTTCTGCAAGGTGAACGAAGAGGTGATCCGCTCGCGCAACTGGCGCATGTGCTGCTGCTTGAGCTTGGCGTGCAACTCCGGCTGGCCGAACATCACTATCTGGACGATCTTCTCGCGGCTGGTTTCCAGATTCGAAAGCAGCCTGATTTGCTCGAGAGATTCATCGGGCATCGCCTGCGCCTCGTCGATGCACACGACGACCCGCCGTCCCGACGCATGCAAATCAATCAGATGCTGTTGCAGGCGGCTGGCGATCTGGTGGCGCTCGCCGCCGACATCGATGCCCAGCTCCTCGGCGATGTGATAGAGGATTTCTCTACCGGACAGGGATGGATTTGCGACATAGACCAGATCGCACTCATCGGCCAGATCGACCATCAGCCGGCGGCACATCATGCTCTTGCCGCTGCCGACTTCTCCGAACACCGCGAGGATTCCCTCGCCGTTGCTCAGCGCATACCTGATCGCATCAAGAATCGATCCGCGGCCGGTGCCGCGAAAGAAGTAGTCAACCGCGGCAGTGAGGCGAAACGGCAGCTCGCGCAGCCCGAAATGTTCCAGATACAGGGACATCGGCCAGCCGCTATCCTTCTGCTTGCGATGCGCACAGTTCGCGCAACTCGGTCACATCGATTCCCAGCCGCCGGGCGGCGGCTGCGTCCGACTTGCAGACGCGGCGCGCAGCCATCGCATAGACGCGTCGATCGGCATTTTGCAGATCGTGCAAATCATCGTCACTGTCGGCCAGCCGCCGGGCGGCCAGTTCAATCATTCGCTCTTGGCCTGACGAGCGCGGAGCCAGCTGCTCGGCAAGTTCGGCTGCGGTGATCTCTTCGCCCGGGTGCAGCACCTGCAATCGGGCGACTATGTTGCGCAGCTCGCGCACATTGCCGGGAAATGAATATTCATCAAGCAGCCGCTGCGCCGGTTCGGTCAGTTTGAAGGCGGCAGCCGAGCCGGCCGCCTGACGCCGGAAGTGTTCCAGCAGCAGCAGCAAATCGGCAGCCAGGGTGCGCAGCGGCGGGGTGGTCAGGGTCAGCACCCCGAGCCGATGATAGAGGTCCTCCCGGAAGCCGCCGCGAGCGACTGCCGCCGCCAGCGGCCGGTTGGTCGCGGCGATGATCCTGACATCGGCAGTGCGCGCCCTGGTTTCACCCACCCGGTAGAACTCACCAGTTTCCAGGGCGCGCAGCAATTTGGGCTGCAAATCGGCGGGCAGTTCACCGACTTCATCAAGCAGCAGCGATCCGCCGTCGGCCGCGGCGAAGAATCCCTCGCTGTCGGCGGTTGCCCCGGTATAGGAGCCGCGCCGGGCGCCAAACAGCGCCGCCTCGAAGAGGGTTGCCGGCACCGCCGCACAGTTGAACGCCACCAGCCGGCCGTCGCGCCGGGAAGCCCGATGCAGCTGCCGGGCAACCAGTTCCTTGCCGGTGCCGCTTTCACCCTCGATGAGCACCGGATAGGATGCATTGGCAAACTGGCGAATCTGGTTGCGCAGCCTGATCATCGCCGGCGAATTTCCCTGCAACTGACGCGATCCGGTGCCGGCATCAACCGCCTGGCGCGCCGATTGCAGCACTTCCCGGATTCGATCCGGATCGCAGGGCTTGGCGATGAAGTCGATCGCACCCAAAGTGCGCGCCACCTTGCCGTGCTCAAGCTCGTCCTGGCCGGAGACCACCACCACCGCGCACTCCGGATCGGTGGCGACCAGTTCCCGCACCAGTGCAAAACCCTCCTGGGGACCGTTGGTGTGCGGCGGCAAACCCAGATCGACGAGCGCATAGCGCGGCCTGCGCCCCAGTTGCCTGAGCGCTTCGGGGACTTCGCTGCGGCTGGCGGCGCCGATCACATCAAATTCGTCGCCGAGCGTGTCACACAACAACTCGACGATGAGCCGATCGTCATCAACCACCAGCAGCGGCTCGCCGGCTGCATTCATGTTTCCAGATTCTAGGGCACATGCCAAATTAAATTGGCCGCCAGGCAAATTCGGCATTTTAGAGGTGTTCAAATGGCTGACAACGGCTTTTTGGGGGTGGTAGAGCCATATTTTCGGTCATTTATTCCTCCTGGTGGGGAATTGGCTTGGGCGGGCTATTGTCGCGCACCCGGGCGCGCCAATTGCCGCAACCGCTCCTCGATTGGCTGCGGGGCGAATCAGGTCACCTTGTCGATAACATATTTGAGCGCCTTTTTTCCAGCAACGCATCGGCCAGCTGCTTTTTGAGCTGGGGGTTCTCCCGGGTCAGGCGGCGATGATTCGCGACCGTCTGCGC
>JAPORI010000236.1 GCA_026710225.1 Betaproteobacteria bacterium | reverse complement strand
CGACACCGACGCCGAGTGATGCGGATTCATCAACCGCCAGCTTCCGGGGAGATTCGGCAACACTAGTCACCAGCACAAATGAACCGCCGCCGGCGCATCCGGCCAGTTCGACATCTTTTGCAACAATCAACGATGCGGCCGCAGCAGCCGCGCAGCCCAGCGAAGATGCGACTCCTTCAAGCCAGGAGATCAGCAACTCGGCCACCAAGGCAAAAAGCGGCGGCCTGCTCGGGGCGCTGCGCAATCTGGTCAAGGCAATCATAAACTTCTTTTTGAGTCCGAGGACTGCAGAAGACGCCAATACGGCCGATCCTGCAATTTTGAGTCCGAGGACTGCAGAAGACGCCAATACGGCCGATCCTGCAAAATTTCCTGGCTGGAGAAATCTGACCAAGCAACTGCTGGAAGCCCGTCAGGAGATCGGAGAAACCATTGGCAAGGTAAGCAACTTCACCGACAAGGAGTTGCAAGACAACCTGAAATCCGGGCCAAACATGTTCACCCGACTGATCGAAGCTGCCGAGCCAATGCAGGCCTTTGTCAACAGAGAAAACGCTGACCGGCTGCTTTCCGACTACAACCTGCCACCAGCCCAAAATGACCGGATGGCCGAAAACCTGCAAGCCGGAGCCAAGGTTCTGCTCGCCCTGCTCGACACAGACAACAAGGTCAGCGAAGACAAGCCCTCCCCGTTCGCCGGCAAGGTTTCCCTGCGCGACCTTGGCGATGCGGACAAGACACCTGCTCTGAACCGCGACTGGATTATTGATTTGCTGAGTATCTACGATATGGCCGCCCGGCTGATCGAGGCTTCTTCCCACGCCAAGAAATACGCCGGCAACGCTGAGAGCCTGCACTCCAAAATCGACCAGATTGTCGGCCGACCCGCCAAGGAAAAACCCTGATTCCGCCGATCTGCCAAATCAATCATTCCCCTGCCCCACCCCATTTGCAAGATCATGTCGACACCCAATATCAACCCCGCCGGACCTGCCGCCGCCGCGCCGTCGTTTGACACTGGCAACGAAAACAGTCCGGCCCGCTCGGGCAGCTTCCATGATCAGAATGTTGCGATCGTCGCCAGCGATCAGCAGCAGCAACCGGCAAAATCGGCCGCAGCCACCGACAACTGGAAAGAGGCCCGTCCCGCCGCCAGCGGCGAAACGCCCGGTGCCCGCGAACTTTCCGACGCGATCAGCAGTGCCAGCAAGCAGCGCGGCCTGGTAGCCAAGCTGCGCAACATAATCAAGGCGATCATCAAATTCTTCACCGGCGCCGGCAGTCCGGCCCAGGCACCTCTGGAAAAGGTTGCCAGCACTGCCGCCAAAAGCAGTGATCTGCAAACCGTGGCCAATACCGGACTGCTCCGACAACTTGATACCGCCAACCGGGGTGCGGCGGCCAGCATCAACACACTCAACCAGCCGCTATCGGCGACAAAAATGGCTGATCTGGTCGCAAGCGATCCGAGCCTCCTGCGCAACATCACCGCCCCGGCCACCAGCCTCGCCAATCTGACCCAGCCGGGCGCGGCCGAAAAGATCATCGCCGCTCACAATCTGCCCGCCGACGAACAATCCCGACTAAGCGAAAACTTCCGGGAAGCAGCCGGCCTGCTTGACAAGATCTACCAGGCCCGGTTCAGACCCGCACATCCAAACACCGCCTTTGCCAACTTCGGCAGCGCTGAAAACAACCCCTATCAGCAGCTGGCGGAAGGACACGGCCTGTCAATGGAGGCTGATTCGGATCTGCGCGACTGGCTGCAACTGTCGATCACCTATGCCGACCGGGCGGCGGTGGCGATGCTTGAGACCGCTGAAGGCAGCGAAAGCCAGATTGATTTGGGGCAACTGAGCGAGGAAGTCGAAAAGTTCCTCGACCGGCCGCCGGAAGCTTGAACCATCCTGAGCAAATTACCGCCGCGAAACGACTGACAACCACCAACGGGAGGACACAGCAATGACTGGAATAGAAAACACCGGCACCGCCGCCAGCACCGGAGTGCAGCCGGACGCCGGTAGCGTTGATGCCACCCAGGCCAGCGACTTCATGCAAAGCATCTACACCAAGGTGAGCACCAACCGCCAGGTGCACAGCGAGAAGTATGTCGAACTCATCGTCGAGCTCAACAACGTCAACAACAAGGCCGAAATGCTCAACCGGTTTGCCGACGCGGTTGCTGCCTACGACGGCGACGGATCGGCGGCCGACTTCGAGCAGCAGGTTCTAGCCCCGTTTCGGGAGGAGAATCCGGGCTTTGACGATGCATTCGACGTCAGCGACTTTCGCTACGAGGAAGGCTACGATCTGCGACGCATGCAGGATGGCTTGACTGAGGTGCAAAACTCGATCAACAACATCAGCAGCCAGAAGCAACTGGAGATCAACCAGGCCGGGATGGCCCGCGATCATTACACCGCTTTCATCGCCAAGTTCATCCAGGACCTGCACGGCCTGTTGCAGCGGCTGCTCAACTAGGCGGATCCGGCGCTGCGCAGCAGCGCCACCTCATCGATTATCTCGTCTTCAGCGCGCGCTTCCTCGATGCGCTGCTCGGCATCCTGCTCGGCACCGAGCAGATCGATTGCCTCGAGCGCCGCACTCAGCGAAGCGACTTGCTGGCGCGCCTTTTCAAGTTCGGCGACGGCCTCATCAACGGCAGCGAGCGCATCTTTTTCCTCCTTGGCCAATTGGGCAAGCCGCTCGCGCAACTGCGCCTCGGTGAACCTTACATCATCGAGATCCTTGACCGTGCAGGTGCCGGCCGCAAACAGCTTTTGATACATGTCCTCGATCCGCTTGCGGCCGGAAAGTTCGGCGCTGCGCAATGCTTCGGCAGCGGCGGCGGCCGCCTGCCGGGCGGCGGCCAGTTTTCTGTCGCAACTTTGCCTGAAGGCGGTGGCCTTGTCCAGCCGGCGGTTGCGTATCGTCCTGAGGGTGCCCAGTTCGCCGGTCACCAGTTACG
>JAPORI010000173.1 GCA_026710225.1 Betaproteobacteria bacterium | reverse complement strand
GTCGAGTGCACGATCAACGGGATTGGCGAGCGGGCCGGCAATGCGGCGCTGGAAGAGATAGTCATGGCGGTGCGCACCCGCGCCGACCTGTTTGGCTGTCACACGCAGGTGGACACCGCCCAGTTGGTGCCTACTTCCCGGCTGGTCGCGTCGATAACCGGGATGCCGGTGCAGCCGAACAAGGCGATAGTCGGGGCGAACGCGTTCGCACATGAATCAGGCATCCATCAAGACGGGGTGCTCAAAAGCCGCGAGAACTACGAGATCATGCGCGCCGAGGATGTTGGCTGGAGTTCGAACCGGCTGCAACTGGGCAAGTTGTCCGGCCGCAACGCGCTGCGCGACCGGCTTGCCCAGCTCGGCTTTGCGGTTGCCGGCGACGAGCTTGGGGAGGTGTTTGCCCGTTTCAAGCGCCTGGCCGACAAGAAGCGGGAAATTTTCGATGATGATCTGATCGCACTGGTCACCGAAACGGCTGCATCCGGCGGTCACGAACTGGTTGGCTGGTCGTGCTCGTCCGGCTCGGAAGCGACTCCGCAGGCATCGGTAACCGTGCGGCTTGCCGACGGCAGCGAGCAAAGCGCTCAGGCCGACGGCGACGGTCAGGTTGATGCGATGTTCAGGGCTATCGAGCAGATAGTCGGCATCAAAGCGACTCTGGAAAGTTATGCGGTGCAGGCGGTGACCGGCGGTACCGATGCCCAAGGCGAGGTGCTGGTAAGGCTGTCCCGGGATCAGGTTACGGTTTCCGGTCGCGGCTCTGACACTGACATAGTTGCCGCTTCCGGCAAGGCGTATCTGGATGCTCTGGCGCGGCTGGATGTGGCCGGGCGCCGGCGCCAGCAGGCCGCAGTCGGCAGCCAGCTTTGATTCGCGTCGTTCAGGCTTGTTGCAGATCGTTCCAGGAATTGATATTCAGGCAGCGCTCAATTCTTTGCCAGTCGACGGCATTCTGGCTGTCAGACAGTTGTGCCCGTTTGAGGATTTCTGCACCGGCTGTCTGAAGTGTTCTGACCCCGGCAGTGTCCGGCGGCAGTCCGAAGCACGCCAGCAATGCTGTCGCTCCGGCTGGCTCCTGGGCGCGCACGAAAAAGGGCGCCGGCGGCGTGCCGGGCTGAGCCAGCAGAATTGCCGGCCGCCAGTGCAGGCCTGAATTCTTGCTGGTGGTCTTTCTGGGCAGATTGTCATGCAGCATCAGGATGAGTTCGGCATCGATCAAGGCGGCGACCGAATCGGGTGGATTGAAGGAAGCGAGGCTTTCGGCAATTATTGAGTCCCGGTCAATTGGCCTGAGCGAGAAGCGGGCGCTTTCGAGCATTTTTCCATCCAGATAATATTTGCTGGTGGCCAGCCGGCAAACTGCGCCGAAGCAGCGCTTGTCGATTAGCGTCGCCAGCACCTGCACGAACAGGTCGTGGCAGCAGGCTTTGGAGAAACTGCTGCCTGATTCTTGGCTTTGGATGGCGAGTATCTTTTCAAGAACCCTAATCAGTGCTGCCAGCCATGTATCAGCTTCTGGCAGTTCGGGAGTCCGGGCGGCTTCGGCGGCAAGCCAGCAAATCAACTCGTTGCGCTGCTTCTGCCACAGGGCGGCATTTTGCTCCTGGAAGATGGTGTCAATAAGGCGGCTGAAATGTTTGATGAACTGAGGCCGCCTGATGTTGATTCTCTTTTCGTCGTTGTCGTTGAGCGCCTGCATGATCCGGGTAAAGGCATTGCTGGCTGCACTCAGCATCATAACATCCGCCTGCGGTTTGTGAAGCGGGACAGTCTGGGCAAGCAGTTCATTCATCATGTCGGCTAGCGAAAGAATCTCGATGTTGCCGATGTTGCGCGGCGCTGCCTCGCCGTAGGTGACGATGAAACTGCGCTCTGGTGCAAGAATCTTGAGCGGCTTGGTAAAGCGCCGATCCGGCATGGCTGAAGCGCCGGCCTTGATTTCAACTGCCCACAATCCACCGCCGGGGATTTGCAGCAGCAGATCGATTTCATGACCATTGCCGTGTATTTTGAAAAAGTAGGCCTCCCAGCCGCGCGGCAGCACCGCGATCAGATTCTGAATCACGAAGCCTTCCCAGGAAGCGCCGCGCGAGCGGCTGGCAAGATCGGCGGCGCTTTTGCCCATTACCGTGTGCAGCAGGCCGGAATCGCAGATGTAGTACTTGGGGTTTTTGGCAACCCGCGGGGAAACCTTGACGGCATAGGCCGGCAGCCTGCGCACGATCATCAGTTCTTCCAGATTCGCCAGCATCGCGTTCACGGTTGTCAGCGGCAGGCCTAAATCCGAGGCCAGCCTTGCCTTGTTGGCGATGTCCTTTTGCCTGTCGGCCAGTAGCAGCAGCAGGTTCTTGTAGTCGGCAAGCGTTGCCCGAACTCGGGTGCTGGTTGACAGGACATCGGCGTACAGGGTCAAATCCAGATAGTCTTGTCGTCTTTTGCTGCTTAGTTCGTCAGTTGCGGCCAGCAGGCTGCGCGGATGGCCGCCGCGGTTCCATAGGCTCGGCAGGTCGGTATGTCCGCGTACTTCCAGCCAGTCGAAAGGATGCAACTGCATCCGCGCCGCCCGTCCGGTAAGTCCCTCGGACTGGCCTTGCAGTTTTCCGGTTACCGAACCGAGCAACAGGAATTTCCCGGCCGAATTGCCGGCGCTGCGCTCCTCGTCGATGATCACCCGCAGTTGGGAAAACAGTTCGGGTCTTTTTTGCACCTCGTCAATTACCACCAGCTTGCCGGAATGGCGACGCAATTCGGCTCCCGGGTCGCGCAGGGCGCGGTAATTGTCGGTATTTTCCAGATCGTAGATCACGCTGGCTCGGGTTGCGGCGACTTTTCGAGCCAGTGCCGATTTACCGGTTTGTCGGGCACCGGTAAGAATCACGGCCGCAGTGTCGGCAAGTTCAGCCAGCAGCAGGTTTTCGGCCCGGCGCGGGATGGTGTATTCCAAACTCATGCAAACATTATATACCCTAAATCCAGA
>JAPORI010000030.1 GCA_026710225.1 Betaproteobacteria bacterium | reverse complement strand
GTTGGTTACGCCATCTTGATAGCTTTGCATGTCGACCAGATAGCCTTGCAGGGCGCCATTGATCAGGGTGCCGATCACCTCAAGGTGCTCAGCGCCGCCGGATTCTTCAAAGAACACCTGATGCAGCGGCGACCAGTGCGAGGAGAAGAAATCGGCATCACCGGTGCCTACCACCAGATGGGCGCTTTGGTACTCTATCTCGTTGGGTTCGGCAATCTCGTAGCCAAGCTCCTCGAGGGCGCGGTAGATGATCTGGGCCTGGAATTTCTCTTCCAGCAGGTTAGCTTCGACCGGTTGCACGGTCTTGCCCGCTCCTGGCATCTGCTCGGCGTGGGCAGCGGCAAACAGCAAGGTTCCTGCTGCCAGAGCGGTGATAATTGTTTGTTTGTTCATGGTAAGGTTTCCTTATTGTTGGAATGAGGGATAAAAATGCGTTTTACGGTCATGGCCAGATGGCCGGCAAGTTTGGCCAGCGTGCTGGCGGTTTTGTGCCGGTGGCGGCGCAACGGCCCTTGCTTATGATAACTGATGCCTTGAGATATCCGGTCAAGCAGCACAGCCAGAATCACGATGCCGACACCGCCGATGATCGCCTTGCCGGCATCAAGACGCCCGATGCCGCGCAGCACCTCGTTGCCAAAGCCCTTGACCGATATCATCGAGGCGATCACCACCATTGACAGGGCCAGCATTATGGTCTGGTTCAGACCGGCCATTATCGACGGCATCGCCAGCGGCAGCTGCGCCTTGAAAAGCACCTGATGCGGCTTGGCGCCGAAAGAGTACATTGCCTCAACCACGCTCGGATCCACCTGGCGGATGCCCAGGCTGGTAAGTCTGACCAGTGGCGGCAGGGCAAAGACCACGGTCACCACAACTCCCGGCACATTGCCGATGCCCAGAAGCAGCACAACCGGTATCAGGTAGACGAAAGCCGGGATGGTCTGCATTGTGTCAAGCAGGGGACGCAGGCAGGACTGCGCTGCATCGCTTTTGCCCGCCAGAATGCCCAGCGGCAGGCCGATCAGCACACAAATCAGCACCGCAACCAGAACAATGGTAAGGGTTGTCATGCCCATGTTCCATGAGTTTTCCGACAACAGCCCCATTGCCGTCAGCAGGAAGACGGTCAGCAATGCAGTGCGCCAGCCGGCTGCCTGCAAGGCTATGAGGGCAAATCCGGCCAGCACCGCAAGTTGCGGCAGCGAGTGCAGGCCGCCCTCTATTCCCGAGATCAGCCAGTCGAGCGGCTCGCGCAGCGGCCGGAAAAGGGCGCGGTTTTCAAATGCCCACTGCTTGATGCTGCCAGCCTGGTGCTCGATATCCAGATAAAGGCTATCGAATGGGTTGAGCAAACTGAACTTGCTGTCGGTGGTTGCAGAAGCCATGCTCGCTATGAGACGTTGTCGCGCAGGCAGCGCAGCAGGGAGTGTTCGGTTACTTTGCCGAGCATCTTTTTATCAGTGCGAATTGCAATTGGTGATGCGTGCCGTAAGGATAAATCAACCAGATCGCGCAAAGGCGTGTCAGGGCCGGCGCTCGGCCATTGCTCAGCAACTTGCTGCTGATCTGCTGCCAGCGGTTCCATTACCCCGGCTGCCGAGGCAACTCCCAGTCCCGCTACCCCGGCGACGAATTCGCTGACGTAGTCGTTGGCCGGATTGTTGACGATCTGTTCCGAAGTGCCGATCTGGACAATTTGCCCTTGCCGCATCACCGCGATCCGATCTCCCAGCCGCATCGCCTCGTCAAGATCATGGGTGATGAAGATGGTGGTCTTGCGCATCTTGCGGCTCAGACGGAGGAATTCATCTTGCAGGCTGCGCCGGGTAATCGGGTCCAGAGCCGAAAAAGGTTCGTCAAGCAGGAGTATTTGCGGATCGGCCGCCAGAGCGCGGGCCAGGCCGACGCGCTGCTGCATTCCGCCGGACAACTCCTCCGGATAGCTTGCCGCCCATTCGGCCAACTCGACTTTTTCAAGGGCGGCCATCGCCGCATCATGGCAGCGGCGGCGACTGGCGCCGCGCAACTCCAGAGCGAGGCCGACGTTGGCCAGCACGCTTTTGTGGGGAAGCAGGGCGTCATGCTGAAAGACCATGCCTATCTTCTCGGCGCGCAACTGACGCATCTGAGCGATGCTTAACTGGCGGATATCGGTGGCACCGATGTGGATTTCACCAACAGTAGGTTCAATCAGGCGGTTGAGATTGCGCACCAGAGTGGATTTTCCCGAGCCGGACATCCCGATGATGCAAAAAACTTCGCCTTCGCGTACGTCAAAGGATGCGTCAGCAACTCCAACTACGCAGCCGCATTTTTGCACGGCAGCAACCCGCTCTTTATAGTTTTTCGCGGCAGCAACTGCCTGCATTGCCCGCCGGGAGTTTCGTCCATATATTTTCCACAGCTGGCGGCAGCGGATAGCCGTGCCGCAGCGAGAACTGCCGGGCAGGGGAGAATTGGTCATCTCTTCACTCATTCGGCCGGAGAATTTCTGGCACCGGCTGCACTTAGCAGCGGCAGCCGAAAAAGAAATTTGGGAAAATTATAGGCTTTGTTTGCCTGAAAAATACAGATAGCCGATATTTTAGCATGCCTTACGGCTGCTGCTTTGAATTGTGGGCAATAAAATGCGGTTTATTGGCCAGGTTTTTGTCTGTCAGTCAACGGTGAAAATTAAAGGGCTACGCGTTTTGTAGTGGATGATTTTGCTCGTTAATCCCCTTGGGATACAACTGCAATCCGCCGAGATGGAAGTAGATTGCTTTGCGCAAACTTTCCCGGTTGCGGAAGCCGTAAGCTCTTGACTTGATCCGCTGGATGCGAGCATTGAGCGACTCGGCTGCGCTATTGTCAGCCCGTTGAACAATCGCATTGATTATTCCTCATAGGTGCTGGCGGATGGTTGCGGCAACCTTGCGCACTGGCTTGAGCCGACCCAGAAAAATCCCATTGGGTGTTGTAAAGCAAATAGCCGCTGC
>JAPORI010000073.1 GCA_026710225.1 Betaproteobacteria bacterium | reverse complement strand
CCAACGAGCAATCGAGGGTGGAGAGGCTGGTGTTTGCCGATGGCAGCGAATGGTCGGGCAAGTTGCTGGTGGGAACTGGCGGTGATGATGATCTGTCGGGAAGCAGTTCAGACGAGGTCTACTACGGAGGCGGTGGAGCCGATACCTACCGGTTCGGTTCTGGTTTTGGTCAAGATACGGTGGCTGGCGATGGCGGCTCGGGCAGGGCGGTGTTTTCCGGCTACGGTTCCACCCAGTTGCGCTTCGCCAGTGATGGTGGCGATCTGCTGGTCTCGAATTCGGAGGATGGTTCGCAGGCGCGTTTTGCCGGCTGGCTGGCTGGTTCAGAAAGCCGGACGATCGAAGCGGGCAACGGACGTTCGCTGGAGGTGGCACAGATAATTCAGGCACTGAGTACGCTCAAGACCGACGGCGGCGACAAGCCGCAGTCGATAGCGGTTGCCGAAAATCAGTGGACGCCGATCGCGTCTTCGTAAAACGCTCAGGCAGCAGGTGCAGTGCAGGAGAATGCAGAACAGGCAAGCCGGCAACGGCTGTTATTGGCAGCCACAGCCGATGATGATGCAGGAGCGTTTTCTGGCTGGAATTGCCGAAATGGATGTTTGCTAGAGTAGCAAGTATCGTCAGTTGGCGGCAGTTGATACTGTTGCAGGCAATCTGGCTGCTGCAGATTCCGGCCCTGGCCGCCGATGGGACCGGGCCTGAGCGCCAGCAGGCATGGTTTGCCGCGTCCGGGGTCATGATCGGCAACCAGATGCAGGCCTTGCCGGGGGCTGATGTTGGCAATTGGCAGGATGCGCCGGAATCCGGCCGCCGGAAAATCCTGCTGGCTCATCATCGGCCACCTCCGGTAGCGAGCAGGCCTAAACAGGTGCCGGTAGCGGCAGTTCCCAACACCATCTCGGTTACCCCGATCGTGACTGCAGCTTCAGATACGACCAGGATGTCCCTGCATCTGGCTTTGACCATGGCATTGCGGCAAACCGGCAGGATCACCCTGACAATTACCAGCGCCGATCCGGATGTTGTTTCGGTAAAGCCGGCGACGATGGTGTTCATTGGCAGCACCTGGAACGTCTTTCAAACCATTACAGCTAGCCTGGTGAACAAGTTGGCAGCCAAGCAGAAGGTTGACATCCAGATAGTTGCGGTAAAACCCGGAACCGGCACGTACGGCCCCAACAACTATCGAGATGCAACCGGCACGCTTACCATCGAGGTGGTGGTCAACAATGATCGGCCGGTGTTTGTAGAAAACAGCACCATTACCGTCACCGCCACCAGTCGCAGCATCAACGAGAACATCGGCTTGGCCGAAACCGAATCCGGTGCGCCGATCGGCATGTCGATAACCGCCACCGATCCGGACAATAACGACAGCGACCTGGCCTACTCGCTGGTTAGTTTCTCGCCGCTGTTCGGAGTG
The DNA here is from genome assembly GCA_026710225.1 of Betaproteobacteria bacterium. Classification (GTDB taxonomy): domain Bacteria; phylum Pseudomonadota; class Gammaproteobacteria; order Tethybacterales; family Tethybacteraceae; genus JAPORI01. The sequence continues at coordinate 1,593 of JAPORI010000073.1, read as the reverse complement.
ACGCGCACCGGTCAGATTTTCCTCAAACGAGATTTCAATCTCGATCACGAGAAGATTCCCAGCTACTTGATAACGCTGCGCGCCGAAGACAATGAGATGCTCGATTTTCGAACCCGGTCAACGATGATAGTTACCATCATGGTCGCCGATGTTGATGAGCCGCCAGTTTGGGAAAAATTGCCGGATCAGACGATTATTGCCGGCCAAACGGTCAGTTATCAGGTTGCAGCCCCGGTCGATCCGGAAGGTAAAAGCATGACCTTTTCGGCCGGCCAGGTGGTTGGAGGCAATTTGGTCGCTCTGCCGGCCGGAGTAACGTTTGACAATGATGTCGATAGCCGCACCTTCACTTTTGCCGACTCGCTGGTTGCCGGCACCGATGCCACCCTGCGGGTGTTTGCTCTCGATGCCGGAGGCCAAAGGTCGTTTCAGGACTTCCGGATGCAGGTTGTTGCGGTTAACCCCGGAGCGATGATCTATCACGGGGTGTCCGACTACAGATGTTCCGATTGTCATGGTGCTGACGGAAGCCGGGAATATCGGCCGGGATTCAGGCTAAATGATATCGGCTGGGCAAGCAAGGCGGATGCCATCAATGCGTTTCTGGGCGGCCTGACCATGAAATCGGCGACTCAGGGCATGACTTCCCGACAAATTGCCGATGTGATGAATTATGTGTACAGTCAACTCAACAGCCCCGGGGTAAACATGATGATGAGTGCTGCGGAAGTTGATGGCGGCAGGATTTTTGATACAACCTGCGCGACATCCAATTGTCATGGCAAGGACGGATCGGGTAGTTCCCATACGCCACCGATCAATGACGCCGCCTTCTTGGCCAAGAACAGGGCGTCTGTAATCTCAACCTTTCTCAACGGCAGCACCATAACCGTTTCAAGCGGCGGTGCTGATGTTGTGGTAGCAATGCCCGGCTATCAAGGAGGCTCCCTGTCCAAGAGGCAGCAGGCTCAGGTGATGACTTACGTATACGATTCGATCAACTCTCTTGCGCCGGTGCGTCGCAGGGAATTTAACCCTGGGATAAGCGCCGACAGATCTTCGCTGTCAGCCCTGACATCGACTCCAACCGGCCGGTCTGATACGATCCCGGTGCAATTGTTTATCCAGCCGACCGGCAACCGGAATGTAACGGTAGCCATTGCCAGCGCCATGCCGGTCAATGTTGCAGCAATGCCATCGCAACTGGTGTTCACTCCGGACAACTGGAAGATTGCAAATAATGTTACTGTGAGCCTTACCGATGCCGGGGCCGCGATCAAGGGTAACCGGAATGTGAACGTCAATTTCTCGGTGCATGATGCCGCCAACAGTGCTCCCAATTATCGTAGCGTTGCCGCGGTGCCGGTTGCAGTTGCGGTGCAGGTTCCCAATGCAGCACCGCAGTTTGATGTTGCTGCGATAAGCTCGATTGAATTGGAACTGGACGAGAATCAGGGCACAGCAACTCTGGGTTCAGACACCGATGTGGGTGATCCGATAACGGCCACCGATGCAGACAATGACGACAGTACTCTTGCCTACAGTCTGGTTGGCGGGTCAGGAAAGTTCAAGATAAATTCTGATACAGGGCAG
>JAPORI010000005.1 GCA_026710225.1 Betaproteobacteria bacterium | reverse complement strand
TGGGAGTGCTGCGCTTCGCTCCTGAGGGAACCCATTACGATCCTTACATAGCAGACGCCAAGAATTACATTCAGGAAGCGGGGCGGCGGCTCGCCGACTAACGGCGGTTTGGGCAACCTTTGAGGGGCTTTTGATGCCTCCTCGAATGAGGATTGAAAGCCGGATTTCTGGCCGGGGGGATACCCCCAGATCAGGGGGTATAGGGGGTCGGGGCTGCGGAGCCTTGATTTTCCGTTGGTTCGGCCGCTGAATGCTCCAAACTCTCCGAATCTCCAGAATACCCCGCTATTGCAGGTTGTTTCACCTAGTTGCAGGTAGTTGCAATCTTTTGTCTCTTTTCAGCCGGCTTGCCGCTGCCGGAAGGAAAGATCAGGCCCGGCGGCTATTTGGTGCAGCAGCCGGTCTTTCAGTTTGGCGCAACGATTGAAATCGACGACAAATGGTTTAACCAGATTCCGGAAAACTATGTAAAACACCTGCTGGAAAACGAGCAAGCCCCCTACCCGGACCGGCCGGAAAACGACCCCAACTGCCTTGCTGTCGTCGGGCACTACATCAGTCTGGCACGAATGGCACAGGAAGCCGGCAAGCCGATTTTCGACCTGCGCACTGCCGATGGAGCAATCGGCTGCCACGCTGCCGCCGTGGAACGCGCCTACAAGGATTTCGAGAATATGGCAAAAAGCATTCAGCAAACTTGTCGTGAGGAATTTGTTGGCTGCGAAACAGGCGAAGTAAAACATGCCTGACTTGCAGCTTGTCACAGATGCGGCACGATTGCCCTGTTTCCTTCGCCGGGAATCAGTTGCTTGACATATGGCCTTCGTCAACTTCGGCATCAATAACCTCTGGGGCCTTATCCATGCGCTACTGTCTTGCCGTTTCTGGTGATGGCAACGGTCTGGCCGCGCTCGGCGGCAGTCAGCAACTTGCCAAGGCGTTTCTTTGCTTCATTTTCAGACTAGTTGAGGGAATAAAAACCGCATTGCAGCACAAGCTTTTTCCCGACCCAAAACCGGCAGTCAATCAAGGGCGACTAGCCCGCCCCCTCTACTTCAACTCGAACTTGATCTTGACTTGGCGGTCGCCGGCTGCCAGATCAACATCGAGCCGGCGGCCGGAAAAGCGGAAGTTGTAGTTCTCAGCGACGATACCGTCATCCGCCGAAGACAAGTCAGCCGCGAAGGTCGCCAGACCCGAATCGGCAAACAGCCGCACCGGCAGGGCGTAGCCGATCCGGGTGCTGGCAGCGGCGGCAAACTGCGCATCGGCGACGCTGGTTGCATTGGTGTTTGCCGAAATCATCAGGCCGCGCCCGTCGGCTGCGTAGTCGTAACTGATGCTGCCTTCGATGCGCCGCTCACGCGAATCGCCGCCTTGCAGCTGCGCCCGGCCGGCAAGCCGGGCATTGACAACCTTGTTCCAGTTCAAGTCGATGCCGGCGGCGGCATCGAGGTCCTGGCCGTATTCAAACGGACCGTTGCCGCCGTCGTAGCGGATGTCCATCCCGACAAACGGCTTGTAGACCATCTTGCGCTCCTCAATGCTGTATGAACGCCCGACCTGCAAGCCGGCTGCCAGCCGCCAGGCGCGCGCCTTGCTCGCTTCCAACTGGTCAGTCGCTTCCATCTTGCTTTGCGCCTGCAAGGCGGTCAAGTTGGTTTCGATATCCATCCCATCATAGACAAAGGAAGTCTGCAAACCGCCGGAGGCGGAAATGTAATTGGTGTCGGAAACCACTTCCCGGCTGCTGCCGGACTCGCTGCGCTTGTAGTCGCCGCGGCCGTAGCTGCCGCTCAGCCAGGCGCGGGTGCGATCATTGATCGGGAAACTGACATACGGATTCAGCGAGGTCATCTGCCGGCGCACCTGCGCCTTGCTGTCGCCGACGATGAACTTGGCGGTTGAGCGGCCGGCGGACATGCCCAGCCGCTTGCTGCCCATGCTCGTCTCCAACCCGAGCATGAACACATTGACACCTCCCGAATAGGGAATAACAACATCATCGACCACCGGATCGCCGCTGAGTGAAACCCGGCTGCCCAGCCCCCAAAAGCGCATCCGCCGAGCGTGCACACCGGAGTCCGAAAGCGCAAAGTCAAAGCCGCGGCTGTAAAGGAATTCCTGCCACTCAACCCGATCAAAGCGCTCCTCGCCACGCTCGTGGGCAGCATCGGCATCCCATTCATCCCACTGCTGCTGCGCCGAAAGTTCAGCCAGCCCGGCAACACCATCATCTTGGGGCGGCAGCGGCAAACCGCCGCCGATTGGCGCATCCAGCCGCGTATTGATCATCTCTGCGGCCGCAAATGCGATCGCCGAGTCGATTGCCGACAGGGCAACCTGATTCTCGTTGCCGGCACTCGGTGCCTGCACCCGCACTTGCAGCCTTGTCACCCCACCGAAGCTGTCCCGGGCTTCGACAGTGATCACATAGGAGTTGCCCGCTTCAAGAAACTCCGCAAGCTGGGCGCTGGTAATTCCCGAGGCAAGGTAAATCTGGCCGGTTGCCGAATCGATGGCAAACAGTTCCGAATCAACACCGGCGACAATGCTGTAACTCACCGCGTCTGCATCAGCATCGCTGGCGGTAACCTGAATCAGCACCAGTTCATCTCCGGCCATGATCTGCTCGGCCATATCGGCATCAATCCTGACCACCTCCTGGTCGCGCCCGAAGTCGGGCACCGAGTTCTCGTTGTCGACATTGACCGCAATCACCAGCGGCCGGCTGGCGCGGTATAAGACATCGCCGCTATTGGCCGAATGCACCCGCAGCGTTATATCCACCACCCGATCGATCAGCCGGCTGGTGCCAGCGGCACTGAGCATCAAGGTCGCGTCCTGGGAGACATTCCAGTTGCTGCGAGTGAATTCCATCGTCACCGGCGTGACCGCTACATCGTTACCATCCTCACTGGCCAGCGTCAGGGTAACCACCTCGCTGTGCGGCTGGACATCCAGCCGCACCGCCAATACTACCTGACGGTTCTTGCGCCACAGCGGCGCGGGTGCGGTCGGAGAAGCAAC
>JAPORI010000096.1 GCA_026710225.1 Betaproteobacteria bacterium | reverse complement strand
CGTAATCAATATTTGGAGACATGCTTCATGCTCTTAGGAAGAGTTATCCTGTATTTGCGATCAAGAAAGCCTTCTTTCACCAGTACCCTGTTGCCCCGCCCCAGATCGATGCACTGCTGGTCAACATGATCAAGCAACCGGGGATGATGGCGGTCAATGAACCAGAGAGCCAGCCGCTTGACTTTCACGCTGGTGCAGTCGGCAAGCAGATCCTGGAGTAGTTGCGGCTTCATGTCCACCATCCCTTCAATCAGCAAGTCGGCATCCGCCAAAGGATAGTTTTCCGGCAACTCGTCAATGAATTCAAGCAGCGCCCGTTCAGGAACCGAAATCTGGAGCGGAAAGTTTCTTTCGCTCCACATTCTTGCCATGATCCCGACAGCCGGCTGCGGCTGCGGCACGAAACGCTCGGCGGCAAAATCCCATTGGCAGCGTCCGGTTTGACACCAGTATTTCCGGGCGGCAAACAATCTGGTTGTCTTGCGAAAGACGAATTTCTTGCTCAGGTTCAGTTTCGCCAGCCAGCCGGGAGGCGGCTTGGGTCCGTACAGGAAGATTTTGCCGGGCATTTGCGGATATATGAAGTGGGCTCTGCCCTGCATTTCCAGAGCGGTCAGCCCCCCTATCGAAAGCGGGGCACCGACCAGAGTTTGCAGGGAGACAACCGCTGCCTGCCAGTGCAACCTGCACCCGGGACGCATGTATACTCCTCGTGCCGGTCTTTGCAACCATCCGGAAGCGGCATACTTGTTGACCTGCACCCCGGAATAGCCCCAACTTGCCAGCCAGGGGGCATCCGCCAGCAGCAAATCCGGCAAGATGGCTTGCAATTTGTTTATTTTTTTCATAATTTTTATATTATAAATACTTGTTTTTAGATAAATAAAAATACAAGAGAAATATTTTATCCAAAAAATACACTTCAGGGATATTATATCATGTAAAATAGCGGCGAATTGAATTTTCCCGCCATGACCAAAACAACAACACCGCAACGCATCAGGCACATCCGCAAGTCTCTGGGCTGGACGCAAGCACAGGCCGGTGCTGAAATGGGAGTTGCAGCTGCTGCATTCCAGAAATACGAATCCGGAAAAGTCAAACCGAGCAAGGCGGCCTGCCGGCTGCTGGAAATCCTGTACCAACAGCATAAGATTCAGATCGCCTGCCAGGCCCCGGAAAGCCTGCGGGTGAGCCACAGGGAAATAAACCTCCTTTCGCCTGAGGATTTGTCCGATTTGCTTGCGCGGCTCTTGCAAGAGGAAATCAGGCAAAATCACCTGCCACCCGACTGTCTGCACCAAAGAGGCCACATAAACGCGGCCGATGGCGGAATCGACGCCCATATCCGCTGGTCGGGGGAACCGGGCCAGACGGCCGTACTGCCCTCTGGCAACACCGCCTTTCAGGTCAAGGCCGGCTCAATGCCTCCGACCAAGTGCGCCAAGGAATTGATCGACGGCAGTGGCGACATCAAGCAATCGATTCGACAGGTGCTTGCTCAAGGAGGCGACTATGTGCTGTTTTGCAGCCAGCAGGCCAGCGAAGCGATGGTCAAGGATCGGCTGGCCAGAATGCACGCCTGCCTGGCAAGTGCCAAGCCTGCAATAAGCGTAGATGCACACCAGCGCTGCCATTTCTGGGATGGACAGAAAATAGCTGCCTGGGCCAACCGTTATGCGGTCGTCTGTGCATGGATAGGCAGGAAGCTTGGCAAGCAGCACGAAAGCATTTTTACAGATTTGCAGCATGTTGCCGGCAAACATCAGCACGCCGGACAATATTGCCAAGATCCCAGAGCCGCCGGGTTCACCAATGAACTTTTCAGCGCTCTGGCAGAGCCAAAAGCGGTTGTTCGCATTACCGGCGCCCCTGGAATCGGCAAGAGCCGACTGCTGCTAGAGACACTGATGTCTTCTGGCAAATACCGTAATGCCGTCTATGCAGATGTCGGTTCGAGACCCGACGCAATAGCTCAAGTAGACCATTTTTGCCGGACAGAACCGGCAGCCCTGCTCGTCATTGACAACTGCGAAGCTGCGCTGATAAGCAAATTGACAAATTTGGCGCGCCATGAAGCGAGCGCTGTAAAGATGATCGTGATCGATAATGACCCGGGCTTCAAGCTCGCCGGCGTTGCCCGTATTGAACTGGCAAAAGCCGATGCTTCGCTGATTGAGAAAATACTGCAAGAAAACTGCAACGGTGTCAGGCTCAACATGCCCAGTTGCGTAAAGGCAGCCGCAGGATTTCCGAGCATGGCCCGATTGATCGCGTCCAGCCAATGGCAGGAACCATATCAAATAGTCGACAGCTCAACTTGCTATCAAATGCTGGGCAAGGACGACAGCGATTTGCAAAGCACCGCCAGGCTGCTAGCCGTATTCAAAAATGTCGGCTTTGCAGGAGATTGTGCATCCGAACTGGCTTTTCTGGCCGGTTTGAATGAGAATCTGAATGAGGACAAGATGCGGGAACACATCAACTACCTGATCGAGCGCAAAATTGTCCGCAAGGCAGGCAACCGGGTTATGCTGGTTGTGCCGCCGCTAGCCCGGATGCTGGCCGAGCAGCAATGGAGAATATGGAAACCCGATAAGCTGGCAGAACTGCTAATGAATGATTTGCTGCCCAGACACGGACAACTCAGACACGAAATGTCCGAACAATTCGAGCTGCTTGCCGGAAAAAGCGATTTTGCCCGGCACATGGAACATTTGCTTGCCGCGGCAAGAGGCAATTCTTTCCTGTCGTCCTGCGATGACGACTGTATCGCCAGACTAATATTCAAATTCAACCCAAAAGAGCTGCTCGAATTGTTCAGCAACAAATTGAACGGCAATATCGAGCAATTACTGACACAGCATCGACGCGCCCAAGCAACCATAGAGTGGCTGGCAAAGATAGCTGACAGCGATGCATCATGTTTTGCAGCTGCCGGCAAGTTGCTGTTTGGCATTGCTGTTGCCGCCCACAACCATGACCATGACCATGAATTCAACGAGCAGGCCACGGAAAATTTTGCCGACTTGTT
>JAPORI010000082.1 GCA_026710225.1 Betaproteobacteria bacterium | reverse complement strand
GCAGGTCCCAAGGGTATGGCTGTTCGCCATTTAAAGTGGTACGCGAGCTGGGTTCAGAACGTCGTGAGACAGTTCGGTCCCTATCTGCAGTGGGCGCTGGAAATTTGCGGGGGGCTGCTCCTAGTACGAGAGGACCGGAGTGGACGGACCGCTGGTGTACCGGTTGTCACGCCCGTGGCATCGCCGGGTAGCTATGTCCGGAAGGGATAACCGCTGAAAGCATCTAAGCGGGAAGCCCGCCCCAAGATCAGATTTCCCAAGGTTTTAACCTTCGTAAGGCCCGTCGAAGACGACGACGTTGATAGGCCGGATGTGGAAGCGCAGTAATGCGTTAAGCTAACCGGTACTAATTGGCCGCGCGGCTTGATTTCATAATTCTGGCAGCCCGCTTTGTCGGCTGTCAGTTTCCCGCTGGTTATTTTGCTAGGCTTTTTTTTCTGGCTTGGTGGCCTTGGCGCAGCGGTCCCACTCCTTCCCATTCCGAACAGGACAGTGAAACGCTGCAGCGCCGATGGTAGTGCGGGATAGCCCGTGTGAGAGTAGGACGCCGCCAAGCCTTTTTTTTCTTTGTGCAAAAGCGGGTAGAATATAAAACGAATCCCGCTCGGTCTTGTAAATGACCTACCAATATCTTGCTCACCTGCATCTTTTGTTGATCTTGCCGCTGGTGCCTGTCGGTGCCTGGCTGCTGGTTGCCGGCAAGGGCACAGCCGCTCATATTGCGCTCGGCAGGTTCTACATGCTGGCGGTCTTTCTCTCCTCGGCAGTTTCATTGTTCATGCCCGCGCAAGTCGGGGCGCGTTATCTTGGTCACTTCGGCTGGCTTCATATCCTTGCCATTGCCGTGTTGCTGCTAATTCCCCTGGCCTGGCGCTCAGCGCTCCAGCACAATATTCACCGCCACAAATCGATCATGAAAGGGATTTATTTTGGCGGCATCATCCTGCCGGGCATCGCTGCCGTCTTGCAGCCGGGCCGGATTTTGCATGAGTTTCTTTTTTAGGATGCCTTTGGCGGGCACCTGCAAGTTGTTCGGTCAGTCTCGCCAGCAGGGATTGGACCAGGCCTTGCGTCCGGTAGTGTCGATTGCGGTTATCCGGAACCAGTCGGATTCGATGGCGGCGATGTTGAGGGTTGCCCTGGTTAAATCAGGTCCGTGGGCGGCTGCGCACAGGTAGCCGGAGCCGACCGCGCAGATGTGTTCGACCGGGGAAGTTGTTTCAACGGTCAGTTCGGCTCCGTCCACGGAAATGCTTTTGAAGTGCACGCCGGTGGATGAGTAGTAGTTGCCGGCTTTGAGTGCTGCGACGATCGCAGCGGCATCTGGTTCGGCATTGACCATCACCCAGCCGCCGCCAGCGTCGTTGCAGTGAAAGTGGGAGTCGTCGGTTGCAGTCAGGTTGATGCGCCGCCCTTCTTGCAGCAGAATGTCGGCAACCGCGATGCCGCTGCCGCGGCCGGTACTGATCGCGCTTGAATGGTTGTATATCTCGACTGCGTGTGCATCCTGCAACAGCAGTGCTTCGTCGGTACGCAGACAGTGCCATTCCGGATGGGCGATTGAAACGAACGCACCGGCTGCAGCCGCTCGCGCCACCAGTTGCGGTCCCGTTTCGCTGTGCTCGGCGGCCTTGAAGTCAAGCGGCAGACCGTTGGCGACTATGTGCCACAGGCCGTAGTTGTCGTATTTCTTGCCGAAGCAGTGCAATTCGGCCGAAGGAACGGTTGTGAAGGTTTCATCATTGAACTGGCGTCCGTCAAGGACGCTTTGCGCAGCATGTTCAACCTGTTGCGGCCAAAGGTGGTCGGAAAGGCATATGAAGTCGTAGCCTAGTCCCCGGTAGTGTTTGATTACCGCCGCCGGTTCCAGGGCTCCGTCGGAGTGAGTTGAATGGCCGTGCAGATTGCCGCGCAACAGCCGGCGCTTTTCACGAAAGGGGGCAAGCAGCATTGGAAGCAGTCTGGAATTTTATCAGTCTAGCGGGTGTAGCCGATCACTGCCAGAAAGCGGGCCGGGACCTTCTCGAAACTCTCCGGGCCGTGCGGATAGCGGGCGTCGAAGAACAGGGTGTCACCCTTGCGCATCTGGTAGGTTTTGCTGCCGTGCCGGTAGACGAGGGCGCCTTCGAGCATGTGGATCATTTCAACGCCGTCGTGCTGGAAGGTGTTGTGCGGCTGGGTCTTTTCGTTGATCTCTATCAGGTAGGGTTCCAGCCGCACATCGCCTTCGATCGGGATGCCCAGCGACTTGTAGATCTGTCCGGCCGGAGTGCCGGCCCGCACCACCTGCTGGCCGGCACCGGCCTTGACCAGAGTTGCGGTGTAGTGGGAGGATACCTGCTGGAACAGGAAGTTGAAGGGAACTCCCAGGGCATTGGCCAGGCGGCTGAGGGTGCCCAGAGACGCAGACACCTTGCCGTGCTCGATGCGCGACAGCAGGGCAATCGATATGTCGGCGCGCTCAGCCAGCAGATGCGAAGATATGCCGGTTTGCATGCGCAACTTGCGTACCTGCCGGCCGATGGCGATTTCGATGGCGCTGCTTTCTTTCGGAGCTTCGGGAGCCCCGGAGATCGAGCGGGATACCTTTCCCTGCTTTCCGTTCCTGATCGGCATGTGGGCCTCGGCGGTCGGTTTTGAAAACGGTCGGCATCAAGGCCGGCCGGCTGTAGCAGGAGATTCTAGCACTCGCTGCCTGCCCGTAGCCAGCCATGCAGCCAGTTCCCGGCTGCGATGTATTTGGCGTGTTTGCCAGTGGTCGCCAAAATTGTGTTATAATACGGGGCGAGGTTTCTTATTGGAGTTATTGGGATGAAAAAGATTCGCTTGCTGAGCCTGCTGGCGGCAGTTTCTCTTGCCGGTTGCGGTGGCGGTGGTGGCGTGAGTCTTAAACCTCAGCCGGGAAACCCCACCCCGGCATCGACCTCGCCCTCGAATACAGGAAATGTCGCCATTAGCGAGGAACTCACTGAGGAAAGGATCAACCAGCAGTTTTCCGGGAGTATCGAGTACCTGTCTGGCAGTGGTGAATTGCTGC
>JAPORI010000118.1 GCA_026710225.1 Betaproteobacteria bacterium | reverse complement strand
TGCCGGGGTTGTGACTGGCACCTATCAGATCAGCATCTCGGTTGTCGACGACGGCAATCCGCCGCAAGGCGATGCGCGCCGCTTTTCCTTGACGGTCATGGCGCCGGGTCAGATCGAAACTGGCAGTCTGGCGGTGTTCGAGCGTGAACAGCCGCGTCATGCCCTGAGTGTGCGGCTCAGTGCCCGACCGGATCGGGCGGTTACCCTGACAGTGTCGATATCCGATGCCGCCGCGGCCAGTATCGATGCGCAGACGCTGATCTTCGTGCCGCAGCGCTTCAACGAGTGGCAGGAAGTGCAGGTGAGCATATCGGCGGCAACCGCCCGGGACAAGGATGATGTCTCCTTCTCGGTAGAGGTGGCGGTACTCGATGAGTCCGGCGGCGAAGGCCTGTTTGACACCAATTCCTCGACAGTTGACATCCTCTACCGGCTGGCGGCACCGGTGACGGTGCCGGGCCGTTATGTCGGTCCGGGCAACATCAATCCGCAGGTTACCGTGTCGATAATAACGCTGGCCGAACATGCCGGCGCGGCGACCAGTCCTGCCGGAACGCCGATAGGCGAGCCGATTGCTGCCACCGACAGGGATGATGATGACGAAAGACTGGTATACAGTTTGCAGCCGGCCAGTTCCCGCTTCGGGATAGGAGCAGGTGACGGTCAAATCACGCTGAGTGCAGAGATGAACTTCAACTACGAAAGCGGTACCCGCATCCATTCGGTGACCGTCAAGGTTGTCGATCCTTATGGCGGCAGCACCCTGGCGCCGGTGCGCATCAGCATAGCCGACATCAACGAGTTGCCGCAACTGGCACCAGTCGATAATCAGCGGGTGATTATCGGCCAGTTGTTCGAGTTGACCATCGCCGCGGCGGTTGATGAGGATACTGATCAGACGCATGTCTATACTGCCGCGCTTGCCGATGGCCGCGCTTGGCCGAGCTGGCTGGTTTTTGCCGCCGGGGAGCGCATTATTTCGATCGCCGAGGATGCATCCGATGTGCTCGCCGGCATCTATCAAATAAGCGTGTCAGTCACCGACGACGGCACTCCGCAACTTGGCGACAGCGAAATTTTTGTCCTGACCGTGGCGCAGCCGGGGCGGATAGATGCCAGCAGCCTTGCCGGCTTCAGTCGCGCCAATCCAAGCCGCGATCTGAGTGTGCGGCTGGGTGAGCAGCCCGGTAGGGAGGTGACCTTGACTCTGTCAATTGCCGACGAACAGCTGATCCGGGTCACCCCGGTGCTGCTGACCTTCACGCCGGCAGACTGGGATGACTGGCAGGTGGCACAGGTGAGCATATCGGCGGCTACCGCCAACGAGAAGGATGATGTCCAATTCGCGGTGACGATTGGGGTGCACGATGCTGCCTCCGGTGATGAACTTTATGCGCATGTCGATTTGCTGCAAGTTGCCGGCCGCTATGTCGGTCCGGGCAATGCAAATCCGCGCTTTGTTACCGATCAATTGGTGCTGCATGAAAGTTCCGGCGATTTCCTCACTGCACCCGGGGTCGAGACCACCGAGCCGGTAAAGGCAACCGACCCGGACAATGAAGATGCCAGCCTGACTTATGCGATCGATCCGGCCAGCAGCCTGTTTGGCATCAACCGGGACGACGGCCGGGTGACCGTCAAGGCTGCAACCAACTTCAATTACGAGACCGGTGTGCGCCAGTACACGGTTACGGTGCGAGTAGACGATCCGGATGGCGGCAGTGTCAGTTCGCCAATGCCAATCCTGATTGCCGACATCAACGAGCGGCCAGTCCTGCCTCGTATCGATGATCAGCGGGTATTGATTGGTGCTGACTTCAATCTGGTGCTTGGCCGGGCAATTGATGAGGATCAAGGCCAGAGTCATGAGTATTTTGTACAGCAAGCTGGCGGTGAGCCGCTGCCGGTGTGGCTGACTTTCAACGCCGAGCAGCGCCGGCTGAGCATCGCTGGCGACGATCAGCGGGTTGCGGAAGGGCAATACGATCTGGAAGTTGCAGTGCGTGACAGTGGCTTTCCGTCTCTTGCCGCCGGTAGCAGGTTCAGGCTGCATCTACTTTCCGGCGGCCAGTTGCAGGTGCAGCAGGTTTCCGGCATCAGTGCCCAGAGTCCGACTGCCGATCTGCTGGTGAAAATCAGCGTCCGTCCGCAAGGGGCGGTTACGGTAACCATCACCAGCCAGCAGCGGTCGATCGTCGATGTTGCCCCGACGGCGCTGGTGTTTGATGCTGACAACTGGAACGTCTACCAGAGTGCAACGGTGCGCGCTGCGGCGGAAATCCTCGGTCAGGATGCAAGTGTCGGTTACGAGCTGGTGCTTGCGGTACACGAGCCGACCTCCACCGACAGCCTTTATCGGGATGCCTTGCCGGTAACCGTGCCGGGCCGCTACTATGGCCTGGCCAACGGTGCGCCGGTCGTCTCGCCGCTGACGATAAGCATATATGAAAACAAGGCCAACGAATTGACCCCCGGCGGTACGTTCATAGGCGATCCGGTAGTTGTTTTCGATCCCAATCACGATGTCAGCCAGATGGCCTACCGGCTGATTGACGACAGCGGCCTGTTTAAGATCGAATCAGCGTTTCAATACAACCAGCGCCGGAACATCTCGGGACGCTCCGATGAACAGGTGCGTCCTGCCTACGGTCAGATCAGTCTCAAGCGCAACCATCACTTTGACTACGATCAGCAGAGTGAATTTCCGATGACAGTGATCGTTCAGGACCCGTTTCGGTTAGAATCATCGGCGATGGTCAAGGTGGGCATAATCGAGTTGCCTGCTAATCAGGCTCCTCATCTTGCTTCGACCGTCTTTTTTGTAGATGAGAATGTCGGCGACGAGTTCACTCCGGCGCAAACCACCATTGGCAGCGCGCTAGTTGCCGATGACCCCGACAATCGCACTGACGAGATAACCTATCAAATCGTTGGTGACAGCGAACAGTTCGAGCTAGTTGTTGCCGCCGGCGTGGCAACCATAGTCACCAGGGCTGCCATCCACTTTGAGTAGGAGACAGTAGCCGAGTATGTATTGACGATT
>JAPORI010000132.1 GCA_026710225.1 Betaproteobacteria bacterium | reverse complement strand
CTGACGGTGGCCGGCGTATCCACATCGAGGACTTTGCCCAGATATTCGGAGTCTTTCCCGAGCGCAAGTACGAAGGCGTCAGTTGCCGCAACATCTGCGCGGTGATCAACAACGAGGCCCGCCAGCAAGATAGCGAGGAATTCATTCGCCGGCTGGTCTTTTGCGCAATGATCGGCAATGGTGACATGCACCTGAAAAACTGGTCGCTAATTTATCCGGACGGCAAAAATCCGCAACTGGCACCGGCCTACGATCTGGTCTCGACCATCGTCTACATCCGGCAGGATACGATGGCGCTGTCAGTTGCGGGCAGCAAGAGTTTCGAAGACTTCAATCCGCAACTGCTGTTGCGGCTGGCTGCCGCCGCCGGTCTGGCCCAAGCCGCAGTGAAAAATGTCGCCGCCGCAACGGTCGAGGCCACTGCCAGCAACTGGACGGCAATCGCAGCTCAATCATCCTTGCCGGCGGGCGACAGGAAAATCATTGGCCAGCACATCAGCCGGATTGCCAGCAAATTCACAAGCTGGCTTTAGGATCGCAGCCAGACAACAAGAAGCATTGAACTGCTGACTGGCAAACGAATCAAGTGCGGTTGACACAGGCAGAAAAAACACCCTCATTTTCCCAGTTGGAAAAACTTGCCAGCCGCTAGCGGTATTTTGTTTTCCAGCTGCCGTCTTTGGCAGGCGGTAAAAGAGTCTTGTCAGGACAAGTCATGCCAGTTTTCCAGATGCATGCTCTGGCAGGCGATCGCAGGCGAATGCACCAGATAATCGCTTCTTTTGTGCAAATACTTGCCCACCGTCTCCTTGAGGCTGGCTACATTGGCAGCCTGCACCTCAATCCCGAGACAGGCAAGCAGGTTTTCAATTCCCGCCCGGCTCTGGCAGGCGCGAAAAAACGGCAGCGGCGGAATTGTCGTCGCGGCATTGAAAGTGTGCGGGTCCCAGCACAAATAACCCGGGGCCAACCGCCCCTCCCTTTCGTTGGCGGCCGGTTTATCGGACAGCAGCGCTCCGAAGACAAACAGCAGCAACTCCGCCTCGATCAGGGCGGCCGGATTGTGGCGCGGTTTGGCGCTGACGAATTCGGCAACCGTGATTGGTGATGCTGCGCTGCCGCCGACCGGATTGGCCGCCCAAAAGCACATGAAGGCAAGCATCCGATCGCCAACCGGATAACGATGTTCAAGCAGGCGGTGCACCTCTTCGTGACAGTCGTTGCCGATTAGCAGCGCAACCGCATGAACAAACAGGTCGTGGCAGCACAAGCCGGCAAAATCGCCGGCAAAACTGTAGCCGGCCTGATTAACCCGGCCGCTAGCGTTGCGCAGGCTTGCCAGCTCACCGGCCAGCCGGTAAAAGGGACTGCGCCACAGCTTGGCCGCGGCACCGGTTGGCTGCCGGGCGCTTTCGCAGTCGAGCCAGGCCAGCAACTCGTCGCGACAACTCTTCCAGTTGCGCAATCCTTCGCGATCGGCGGCGCCGGTTGCCTGACGGCAGATTGCTGCCAGGCGCTGACCGGTTGCGGCAATGAATTCGCGGCGGCGCAGACCCACCTCCGGCAGGCTGCGATCCAGCGCCTGCATCACTTGCAGATACTGCGCGCTGGCCAGTCGGGCACCCGGCGCAGCCGGTGGCGCAACCGCCGACTCCGGGATGCGGCTGCGCATCTCATTGAGCAAGTCAAAAAGGGATATCGTCCGCACCCCGCTTGGATGGGAACTGCCGGCGGCGTCCGGACTGACGACAAAACTGCGCTGCGCACCAATCAGGGCGGCGGTGCGCGCCAGCCGAGCCGGATCGGCGTGATCGGCAGACTTTATCTCAACCGCCCATATTTCGCGGTCATCCTTGCTAATGACCAGATCGATTTCAGGAGTGCGGGAAGCCTGAAAATAGAAGCAACGCCAGCCGGCCGGGGCAGTTGCAACAACATTCTGGATCACGAATCCCTCCCAGTTCGCCCCGCGCCAGGAATGCCAGTCCTGCCGGCCTGATTCGCCGGCGAGCACACTGTGCAGGCCGCTGTCGGCGATGTAATACTTGCTGCCCTTGCGTATCTGTTGCTTGATGTTTGCACTCAGTGCCGGCAGCCGGATGACGATCATCATCTCTTCCAAAACGGCAAGCATGGCATTGACAATACTGTGGCGAAGTTGCAGTGGTCCGGCAAAGGCCTGGATGGTCGCCACCGAACCTTGCCCATCGGCAATCAGCCGCAACAGAGGCGCAAACTTGGCGGCGGGCAACTTGCTACCGGCACCAAGCGTATCACTTCCGATCACATCGTCGAGATAGTTCTCCCGCCACAGCCGGCTTTGGCCGTCGTCGGTAGCCAGCAGGCTGCCCGGATAGCCGCCGCGCTGGCGCAGAAAGTGCATGGCGCGCACGATCGGATTGCCGGCCGGAATCTCGCGCGGATCGATGCCGGCAAACAAACTGTCCGGACTGCCGTTGGCAACCAGTTCAAGCAGGCTCAGCGGATGGATGCGCGCCTTCATTATGCGGCCGGCCAGACTTTCGGTCTGATTTTGCAGTCCGCCGGTAACCGAACCAAGCAGCAGGAATCTGCCCAGCGCCGATCCGGCCCGGCGATCCTCGTCGATTAGCACCCGCAGCAACTTGAATATATCCGGCTTGTGCTGCACCTCGTCGATGACAATCAGTTTGCCCGGATGGCGGCGCAATTCCCGCCCCGGCTTGGCCAGCTTCGCCAATTCGTCCGGGTCCTCCAGGTCATAGACGACGCTGGGCATCTGGCCGGCGATCTTGCGAGCCAGAAAGGACTTGCCGGTCTGGCGGGCACCGGTAAGCAACACCGCCGGGCTGCTGGCCAGTAGCCGGGCCAGGTGTGGTTCGCACAAGCGGGGAAAAACTGCCATTTGTGCATAATTTTACAACAAAATCCAAAAAATATCTGTTTTTTCAGAAATTTTATGTATTTTCAGGCCAAAAATAAGATTTTTCTTGAAAAAATATGCAGCCCATTGCATATTTTTTTCAAAAAGCAGGACCGATACAGGTGGTTGAACCAGGGAACCAGGAT
>JAPORI010000105.1:2809-3049 GCA_026710225.1 Betaproteobacteria bacterium | reverse complement strand
CAGCCAGTCCCTGCCCCGGTGGTTTCCGGCAGCATGCACTATCCATGCACCGTCTTGCACCTGCCGCATATGCACTCCGCGTGTGAGTCCTTGCACGCTGGCATCGTTGGAAGTGAAAAAGGCTTCGGTGGAGTAGTTAACCATATCCGAAGAGGCCAGAGCATAATAGTTGGAAGCAAGGTCCGAAACCAACAAAGATTCCCTGCCGTCGTCCATGTTTACTGTAACACTAAGGGCGGT
>JAPORI010000105.1:0-2799 GCA_026710225.1 Betaproteobacteria bacterium | reverse complement strand
AGTGCGAATCGGGAATGCCAATCCGGAAAATCAGATCCCTGAGACTCTGGCCGTGATCGCCGCCGTCAAACAGGTGGGCATCGCCACTGCGATCGACAAGAGCGCCCGGATCAGTGAATCCGGCCGCGGCAAAGGCCTGCTGATGCGGGCTCTCGGCTCCGGTAACATACTGGTGATCCTGCAACTGGCTCCAGTACTGCAAAATCAGACAGCCGCCGCCATCGCTGTTGCGGGCCTGGCCCGGCGGACAGTTAGGCTGGTCCGTAATTCCGCCGCCTCCGGCACCACCACCCCCTCCTCCACAGGAAGAAAGCAGCAGCGCACCCGGCAACCAAATGAGCAGTGCCGACGCTTTGGCAGAGCCTAAAAACCTGGCAAATCCGCCGCTTGCTAGCACTGTTTCAGACCAAAGGAAAAAAGGATGGGATTGTAGTCAATCAGCGCAGCCGGAGCACTGGACAACGAACTGCCCAAAGGCACCCTGTGCCGGCCGACAGTTTGCAAGGCAACTGGCAACATGCCATTTCGGCATCCTTTTTTCATCCTTGTCCTGAGATCTTTTCCGCACAAATTTAATCGGTTTTACGGTATTTTACGATAAAAACCTCATTTCACTTCTGGTTCCAGCCGGAAGCGTACATCTCCCTTGCGGTTGCTGGCAAGGCGCATTCGCCAGCCGGACTTGGCCGCGGCAGCAGCCAACTGGAACAACCCTATTCCCATGCCGTCAGCCGAGGGGACCGGCCCGGCAAAAAGACGCTCGACTATGCTGGCTTCGACTGCCGCGCCGTTGTCGACCACTTCCAGCGCCGGACCTTGTTCGAAACGCACTTTCACCTGCAGGGAGTCACCTCCCTGCCGCTTGCGGATGGCGTTGTGCACCATGTTCTCCAGGGCGCGATCAAACAGTTCGGCCGGGATTTGCTGATCGGGGATACTGACCGCAGATTTGAACTCGATGCCCAGATCGCAATATCTTTCCTGCACACCCTGCCACCACAGCGGTGCAGCAATCGTGGTTCCACTCGCAGCCCGGGCTGCCGCCGAACCAAGCGATTTGATCGATTCCTCGAGCCTTTCGGCAAGCTTGCCCAACTGCTGCATGCGCTCCGGTGAAGAGTTGTCCGGACGCTTGGCCATCAGGCGGATGACATGGAGGATGTTCTTGATGTCGTGGGTGGTCTTGGCGCCGATCTCGTGCACCGAGCGCACCGCGGTCTCGGCCGCCCTTCTTTCCTCGCGCAGTTTCGCCTGCCTGAACTCGGATGCCACCCGCGCCAGCATCCACAGGTTGAAGATCGCACTGGGCAGCCAGCGCCTTTCCGCATGAACCCGCAAGCCGCCGTCGCGCAGCGGCAGATCGACATGATGACCGGTCAACTGGCCGATCTCGACGGCAGCACCCTCATCGTTGCCCGACCAGCGCAGGCCGCGCAGATGCAGGCGCTTTTGCAGCAGCCGCAATGCACTATCCCAGAAATCGGCCGCTGAAACCCGCTGCCGGGAAATCTCCTCCATCTGCGCCAGCCATTCGTCAACCGGCACCCCCAGGGAAAGGACGTGCCGGAAGAAAACGGTTGACAGGCCCGATCCCAGAAACGGACTCCAGGCCAGCCAGAACACCGCCACGAAAACCTGGCCGATCACCACCGTAACCAGCACCGCCGGACCGTAGGGAAGAATCCGCAGCGCCGCCAGCAGAGCCGCCGACAGAGCCAGCACCAGCGTGAACAGGAAAAACAGCACTGCGGCGATGTGCTCGACTTGCGGCGGCCGCCCCGATCGGGCGACGAAGCCGGCCAGCGCCAGCGCCGCCAGCCAGCAGCCGCCGACAAACCAGAGCAGATTGGCCGGCACTGCCGCGCCGGCAGCCGGCAGCAGCCGGGGGATTACGCCGAAGAAAAGCAGCAGCAGCAGCAGCAGCAGCTCGGCGACCAGCCAGGCCATCACCGGCCGGCCGGCTGCATTGAGCAGTTGCGACATCCGCAACCCGATCAGGAAAGTGAGCCAGACGGCCAGCAGCCAGTTGTCGGCGGCGCAGGCGATGCCGGCTGCACCGATCGCGGCAGCCAGGCCCAGATTGCGCACCAGCGAAGCGGCGCCGGCGACTAAGGCAAAATAACCGGCCGCATGCAGCATGCCCAGCGCTGCATCCACTCCGATCGGAAAGGAGCGCTCCAGCACCGCCGCAGCCAGCGGCAGCATGGCCGCAGTCTGCACCGGCGCAACCGGAAAAAGCCTGACGGTCAATCGCATCTTGGGGAGGCTGATTCTATGAAGGATGTGCTGGCGCCGGCAAAAGACGATAAAATTGGGGGTCTGATGGAAAAGAAAACCAACCGGGCAAGCGTCGTGTCCCTGGCGGCGGCCTTTACCGTTTACACCCTGCGCGAGATGGCCAACAACCGGCTGTTCTACATAACCATCATCTTTGCCGCCGCCGGCCTCGGCCTGGCCAGTTTCCTGGCCGAAGTGGCGGTAACCGAATACGAACGGGTGCAGCTCGGGCTGCTGGCACCGGCCTATCGCTTTTGCGCGGTATTTGTCTTGATGATCTTCGTGGTCTCGACGGTGGTGCGCGAGTTCAACGACAAGTGCATGGAACTTTATCTGTCGATGCCAATCAACCGCGCCCTCTACTTCATCGGCAAGTCAGTCGGCTTCATCACCTGCGCGCTGGTTATCGCGGCGATCTTCTCGGTGACGCTGCTCATCTATGCGAAGCCTGCCGATGTGCTTTTGTGGTTTGCATCCCTGTCGCTGGAACTGATGTTGGTTGCTCTGTTTGCATTTTTCGCG
>JAPORI010000213.1 GCA_026710225.1 Betaproteobacteria bacterium | reverse complement strand
ATTCTGCCTTCATAGGGAACCCGCCACTGGCCGGCGGTAAAGAGACCGGCCGCTTTCCGCCTCAACCTGCCCTTGCCCTCTTGCCATGCGCGGGCGCGTCCTGTTGTTTGTTGCGGTCTTTGTCGCAGCCATCGCAGCCGCGGCAGTTGTGGCAGTTCAGTTTGGCTACCCGTGGTACCGCCAGCAGCAGCATCTGGCCTACATGAATTCATCCCTGTTACTTACCGCGCCGGTCGAGTTTGATGTGCCGGCCGGAGCACCCTTCCGCCAGATCGCCCAATCAGCCGAGCAGTTGGGCATCATCACTGACTCTCGCCTCCTGGCGCGGGCGGCCGGCCGGGAAGGCAAGGATCGCAGCATCAAGGCCGGTCGCTACCAACTTGAACCGGGGCTGAGCGTTGCCGATCTGCTCACCAAACTGGTTGCCGGCGATGTTGTTTTCGAGCGCTTCACCATTATCGAGGGACAAACGCTGGCAACAGTACTGGCCGCTCTGGACGCTGACGAACGACTGCTCGCCGCTGCGGCAGCCGACAGCCAGGTCTTCTCGCTGCCGGATGCCGCGGCCGGCAATCCGGAAGGATTCATCTTCCCGGACACCTACCTGTTCAATGCCGGCAGCCCGGCCAAGCAAATCCTGCTTGAAGCGCACCAGCGAATGGTTGATGAATTGGAAGCGGCCTGGCAGGCGCGGCAAAATGATCTTCCCTACAGCAGTCCCTACGAAGCGCTGATCATGGCGTCAATCATCGAAAAGGGGACCGGTGCCGCACACGAACGCGAACTGGTTGCATCAGTATTCGTCAACCGCCTGCGCCTGCGGATGCGCCTGCAAAGCGATCCAACCGTGATCTACGGAATAGGGGATGAATTCGACGGCAACCTGACCAAGAAACACCTGCAGACCGATACTCCCTACAACACCTACACCCGGCACGGCCTGCCGCCAACGCCGATCGCCCTGCCCGGCCGCGCTTCACTGGACGCAGCACTCAATCCGGCAACCAGCGACTACCTGTACTTCGTTGGCACTGGCCAAGGCAACCATCATTTCTCGAAATCACTGCGCGAACACATCAACGCAGTCAACCGCTATCAGAAAAGGCCGCACGGAAAATGAAACGGGGACGACTGATCAGCTTCGAAGGAATCGACCGCAGCGGCAAGTCGCTGCAGGCCAAGCGCCTTGCCGACTGGCTTGGCGAACAGGGACAACCCTGCCTGCTTACCTTCGAGCCGGGCAGCAGCGATATCGGCAAGCAACTGAGAAAAATGCTGCTGGACAAGGAACTGGTGCGCCAGCCGCTGACTTGTGCCCTGCTGTTTGCCGCCGACCGGCATGAACACGTCAAGAGCCGGATCGAACCGGCGCTGGCCGCCGGCAAATGGGTGATATGCGATCGCTTCCGCGACTCGACGCTGGCCTATCAGGGCGGCCAGGGAATCGATGAGAAGATTCTCGAGCAGCTCAACGATCTCGCCTGCGAGGGACTGCAGCCGGATCTGAGTTTGCTGATGAGGATTTCCCCGCAAACCAGCCTGCAGCGCCACGGCGACAATGACTACTTCGAAACCGGTGACTGTGACTATATGCAGCAGGTGGCGGCTAACTACGATCGGCTGGCGACAAGCCATCAACAGCGCTTTGCGGTGCTGGATGGTGAACAGCCGCCGGATCTGATCACCGAACTGGTGCGCAAGACGGTTATCGAACGCTTCAACGAAATCGGAAAATGAGTCCGGCCAAAACCAAAGCGCAGCCGGGTGCCGGGGAGGCAGTTCAGCGCGCTCGCGCCCTGCCCTGGCACGAACAGTTGGCCGGGAAGCTAGCCGGCGATTGCCTGCCGGTAGCGACCATGTTGGTCGGGCGGTTTGCAGACGGGATCGAACAGTTGGCGCTGGACATCGCCTGCCAGAGTCTGGCCGGCACCGACAGTGCTGCCGGCCAACTGTTGGATGCCGGCAGTCATCCCGATTTGCTGATCGTGCGCCGCCAGCCGTCGACCACCGGCAAGCTGCGCCAGGAAATCGTCATCGATCAAGTGCGAGAACTGGTTGAATTCATGCAGATGACCCCGCGGCTGGCGAGAATCAGGATCGCGGTGATCGCCCCCGCCTGCCGCCTCAACCGCTCGGCGGCAAACTCACTGCTCAAGATTCTCGAAGAGCCGCCGGCACCGGGACGTTTTCTGCTTGCCGCCGAGCAGCCGGAACGACTGCCGGCAACGGTGCGCAGCCGCACCCGCATCGTTGCCGCCACCGCACCACAAAAGCAGCAAGCGATTGATTGGCTGAAAAAGAACCATCCGCAACTGGCCAATCCGCAAGATGCTCTAACCGCAGCCGCCGGAGCGCCGCTGGCAGCACTGGCCATGCACGAGCGCGCCAGAGAGCGCACGGTGTTCGTGAAACTGGTGTGCGGCAACGCCGATCTGCTTGCCGCTGGCCGCGAACTTGCCGAGTTGCCGATCGAGATCTGGCTGGAATGGGCACAATACTGGGTGAGCGACCTGATCGCGGCCAGCCTCAAGTTGCAACCGCGGATATTCCCCGAAGCAGGTGATGTGCCCCGATCCGGAAACCTGATGCGACTGCTGGCGGCAGGGCGTGAACTGCAGGAAATGCGCCGGCTGGCGCAACACCCGGTCAACGCCCGGCAGATGCTCGAAAGAGTTGCCATCAGACTCCAGCAGTTGCAGCCGCGCTCATGATTATTGATTCGCATTGTCACCCGCACTTCCCGCAGTTTGCCGATCGATCCGATGAACTAGTCGCAAACATGCGTGCTCAAGGCGTAGTTGCGGCGATTGCGGTGTGCACCAGTTGCCAGGAGGCCGATGATCTGCTGCACCTGGCGACAAGACACCGGGAATTTCTGCCCACACTGGGAGTACATCCGAATGCAGATCCGCAAAGCGAATGCGATCCGCAACAAATCCTGCAGATGCTGGAAAAGCATCCCCAGTTCATCGCAGTCGGTGAAGCGGGGCTGGATTACGTACGCGAGAAATGCCCCCGCAAACTGCAACAGCAGCGCTTCGAGACGCAGA
>JAPORI010000026.1 GCA_026710225.1 Betaproteobacteria bacterium | reverse complement strand
CTGTGAACCTCCTCCTCCGAGAAGCCAAAACGGTGGACATAGGTTCTGATGCGGCGCATGAGATTGGATTCGCTTTTGTCCAGTCGGCCAGCAACCTCTTCGGCTCCTTGACGCCACAGACGGATTTCCATGCCCTCATAGTCCGGCGGATTACGCACAGTGAACGATGCCCCGAGCGGCCTCCCAGTCCAGTCGCCTTCGATACTTGCCGTCTTTTCTGATCCCCTTGTAGCAAGTAAGCAGGACATCCTGAGTCTGATCGCGAAACCTCTCTAAAAACCGGTTCCATTTGTCTATCCGGATCGGGGCATCAACATAAAGCTTGGTGATGTAGCGGCTGCTCGGCTTGACTTGGTAGCCGGCCAACTCTCCGACCTTGCAAAAGCGGATTGAACGGCCAAAAGTGTTGTCAAGCGCGATCAGGCCGACATTGCCGTTTGGATCATTGAAAGAAACTGACGGACCGTTGCGGTCGGGGACCGGGCGCAAGCGTTCCAGTTCGCAAAGCAATCCGACTTTCCGGCGGCCGCTCCATACCCGCACCCCCTGGCGAGACTGCGGTGCGAAAAGAGCCAGCCCGACCGGATTTTCGGTGTCGGCAAACAATCTGGTGGGCAAGGATACGAAATCAACCAGCCGCTCAGTCAAAACCCCGGCGCGAATGAAAGACTCCGGCACCAGGGCTGCAACATACGGACAGTTGTCCAGACACTTGCGCAGGGCGAACTTATACAAATCATCATATTCACAGTTGGGAAAATCGATCCCGCGCAAGGTTGCACTGTTGCGCGCCAGCCAGGGTGGATTGGTTACACATGCTTCAAAGCCGCTCGGAAACGACGCCAGCGTGTTGCGGCGCACCACCGCATCACTAGCCGGGGCGATATCAAATGCGGCAAAAGTTCTGCACAGCGACATGCCGGCGAGGTGATCGATAAGACTGTTGGCTCCGGCAAAGGGTTCGAGAATGCGGGTTTGGGGCAGACCCGCCCGGCGCGCCCAGGCCCGAAACGCCGGATGGGCAAACGGATTCTTGACCGTGTAATACTGCCCCCGCTGGCGCTTGCCAAGCATCGATCGGTTCATCAGCCAACTCCCTGATATGCAATCAGGCAAATCCTGACCAACTGATGCATTGCAACTTTCCTGAACAATGCTGATGCCAAATTGACAATGAATTCGCGCTTTGCAACAAAAAAAAGGTGCGCATTTTCCTACAATGCAGCCAGGATATCGGAACTGTTCTCGACTAACCGGGCACCCTCGCCAAGCAACTGATTGCAGCCGCGCCCGGATTCATTGGCCGGGTCGGCCGGCACCGCCATGACATCGCGGCCGATATCACCGGCCAGCGCCGCCAGCTGCAACGACTCGCAACGGCGCTCGGCCTCGACGAACACACAGGCTTCGGCAAAACAGGCCAGCAGGCGGTGGCGCAGCGCATAACCACCGCCAGCAGCGCTGCTGGCGCCGGGAGGATACTCGGACACCACCACCCCGCGCCCGGCAACCTCCTCGCCCAGCTTGATCCCCCGCCAGGCAGCCGACGATCCGATCACCGCCAGCGGCCCAGCCGCCGCCAGAGCGCCGTGCAAGGCCAGGCCGCCTATCCCTCCGGACAGACCGGCGGCGACCAGCCAGCCGTTGCCGGCCAGATCATAGGCAAAGGTGCGCGCCCGGTCGCCGGCGGGCCTGGTCGGGTGCGGACCGCCGATGATTGCGATCGCCGGCAAATCAAGCAGTTGCGAATCGCCGCGCATGAACACCGCCAGCGGCGGTTCGGCAAGATGCTCGACCAGCGCCGGCGGATAGAGATCGTCGCCGAGCACCGCCCACTTGCCGCCGCTGCTGCGAATCCAGTTCAAGGCGTCGGCAACCGAACGCTCGTCGGCCAGGCCTTGCAGACTGCGTCCCTCCTTGTTGACTTCCCGCAGCCGCGCCGCCGACTGGGCAAGCACTGCACCCGGCGAGCCGAATTCGCGCAGCCAGGCAAGTCGGGCGCGCAAAGAGATTTTCGGCAGCAAAATCAACTCCAACCACGCCCGAGCCTCATGCTCGGTGGCCGTCATGTCGCGCTCGGCAACCGGCTAGAAAACCACCGCAGCAGCATCACCGACAGGCTGCAACCAGCCGCTTCAACTGCGCCGCTGGATTGCATGTTCTTCACAGCCTGAACAAAGCCAGTTCATCGGGCCGCCCGTGCCGGCCGGCGGCAATCACTGCCGGTTGCGAACGCGCCTGCGGCGCGGCGATCAGCCAGCGACAATCGGCACCGGCCGCACTGGACAGTTGCGGAAAGCTGCGACCGGTGAAGTAGGCAAGTTGCACCAGCGCATCGGAAGGTGCTCCGGCGGGACGGGCAACGCATTCGTCGGCCGGCAGCCGGGCGGCAATCTGGGCGGCCACCGGCGAGGAGTCGCGCGCCCGGTCGATCGACGGCAGCCACACCTGACTCATCACCAGCCAGCTCATGATCAGCCCCACTCCCCAGTTGATCGCCAGCCGGTCAAATGACTTGCCCATCTTGATCAGGGAAAAAAGATAGCCGACCGTCGCCAGCAGCGCAATCAATATCGCCCAGCTCGATACCGAACTGGTATCGGCGATGCCGAATCCGGCCAGCCAGTCAACCGCCGGCTGCGGCCAGCCGCCGTGCAGGGCCAGCAGCATGAACCAGCTGCCGCCGATGAACAAAAAACCGAGCAGAAAAATCGCATAGTATTCAAAGCACTTGGCTAGCTCCTGAGGAACATTCATGAAGCAGATCGCGGCAATCACTGCCGCCGGCGGCAGGATCATGAACACCGCGCTCTCGTCGTGGCCGGTTGCGATTACATAACTGATGCAGCCGGCGACAAAAACCGCAGCCGCAGCCGCACCGGCCGGATCGGCAAGCATTTTGCGGCCGGAAACCGTCGCCACCAGAACAAGCAGCGGCACGGCCAGCCAGCCCACCCACATGCCGCTTTCGAGCAACTGCCAGGCGCCGCCGAGAATAACCAGCCAGGCATCCTGGCCGTCTGCTTCCGAACCCCGGGACAGAAAGCTCCACGC
>JAPORI010000228.1 GCA_026710225.1 Betaproteobacteria bacterium | reverse complement strand
GCAGAATTGTTCGGTAGCCAAAGTATTCCTGCAGGCAGCAGGAAAGTTACGCACGGATTTCGGCCTCGGGCTGAGTTTGACAGTGAAAATGACGGCAAGTAAGGGCGTGTGTAGAATTTTGTGTGGGACTGTCTAGAATTTTGTGTGTAAGAACCCAAATCCCCCTTTCCCCAAGAGGACTTACACGATGAAAAAGAGACAGCCCAAATACCCGCTCGCCCTGGTCAAGCAACTGGCGGCGCATACTCCCGATCGGCGCTGCGACGACTGGACACCGCCGGAGATTTGAACGCCTCCAACAGCGCTTCCGGGTGCTGATCTAGCTCGGGTGCACCCGGTGCTACTGCGCCAGCTCCGCTGTGCTGTGACGCTCGCCTCCGCAACTTTCGCCTTGAACGCCGCTGAGTGCCTTTTCCTTGTCTTTTCGGTCATTCTTCCTCCCGCTTCTGAGATTTTATCGGATGGTGACTCTTAGAACATCGCGCAAATTACCGCGACCCCTCCTCTGTTTTTTCTGGGCGTCAAAATTGCTTTTCAGATTTTCATCTGCAAACTTTAATTTTATGAAGCCGCTGTAAGCATCTTGTATGCATCAGTATCTTTCACAATATAGTCGCTAGGCACTTTGCCTTGATTGTCCTCTAGTTCTGGATTCGCTCCGGCTTTGAGCAAAAGAGAAATTATATTGGTGCTGTAATTGTCTTTATTCATGACGGCAGCATGCAATGGTGTCAGGCCTTCGCCATCTTGACTATTTACATCTGCGCCAGCTGCAAGTAGTGTTTCAATTACGCCCTCATTTAGATTATTCCCGGAAGCCCAGTGCAAAGGAGTGTTGCCATGTTTGTTGGTAGCGTCAATATCTGCGCCAGAGGCAAGCAACAATTTTATAATGGATGGCTCTGGATTGCCCCAAGCAGCATAGTGCAGCGGAGTGCTGTCACTTTTGCTGACGGCATTAATTTCTGCACCAGCAGCCAGCAGAACTTCAATTACGGCAATGTTTGGATTGCTCATGGATGCTGAATGCAGGGGCGTATCCCCATCTTCGGTGACCGCATCAACTCTTGCGCCGGCGGCAAGCAATGTTTGAATTATTACAACACTCGAATTGTGCCAAGTTGCTTGGTGCAAAGGGGTGATGCCTTTTTTATTGGCAGCATTAACATTTGCGCCGGCAGCCAGCAGAACTTCAATTACAGCAGGATTTGATCGCATTTCGGCTGCTACATGTAAAGGGGTGTTGCCGTCTTCATCGCGAACATCAATGTCTGCACCAACAGCAAGTGCTGTAATAGCGCTTGTGGGCAAAAATACTGCAAAATGCAAAAGAGTGAGCCCAATTCTATGTGCAGCGATAACTGCCAGCAATGATCCGCTAAGAAGCAGCAGGCAGCAACCTGTTGTAAATATCTTTTTCATGTCAAGGTTAATTGTGGAGGAGAAAACTTCCGCTTTTCTTGCCAGCTCATCGCTTGCGGATGCGGATTCAGGATTCTGGGCTTGACTGCCGAAAGAAAATGCTAGCCCCACCGCGGCGAGCAAAAATATCTATTTTTTGTTCAACAATCTAGTGTGCATAAAATCGGAAAGGTTCAGAGAGGGTTTGATATTGATTTTCAATGTGCCCAAGCCCCATCGGGCGTATTGCCAGCCAGAGTTCAATAGACCCCCCAGGCCTAATAAGATCGCAGCAGTTCGTTGATTGAAGTCTTGGCGCGGGTTTGCTCATCGACCTGCTTGACGATCACCGCGCAGGCCAGCGAATGGCTCTTGTCTTCGGCAGGGATCGCCCCCGGCACTACC
Organism: Betaproteobacteria bacterium; assembly: GCA_026710225.1. GTDB lineage: Bacteria > Pseudomonadota > Gammaproteobacteria > Tethybacterales > Tethybacteraceae > JAPORI01. The sequence continues at coordinate 1,252 of JAPORI010000228.1, read as the reverse complement.
ACGCTGCCCGGCGGCACCTTGCCGTAGGTGACTTCACCAGTGCTGCGGTTGAGAATCTTGGTCGACTTGCCCAGAAACACCCCCATGCCCAGCACCGAACCCTTGCCGACGATCACGCCCTCGACAACTTCCGAGCGCGCCCCGATGAAGCAGTCGTCCTCGATGATGGTCGGTGATTCCTGAAGCGGTTCGAGCACCCCGCCGATTCCGGCACCGCCGGAAATGTGCACATTGGCTCCGACCTGGGCACATGACCCGACTGTCGCCCAGGTGTCGATCATCGATTTCTCGCCGACATGAGCGCCGATATTGACGAAGGACGGCATCAATACGCTGCCGCGCCCGACGAAGGCGCCGCGTCGCACTGTCGCTGGCGGCACCACCCGGATGCCGGCCCTGACAAAGCTGCTGGTCTGCCAGGCCGCAAACTTGGGCAGCACCCGATCGTAGTAGTTGAACTGGCCGTTGGCGATCATGATGTCGTTGTTGATCGCGAAGTTGAGCAAGATCGCCTTTTTCAGCCATTCGTTGGTTTTCCAGCCTCCCTCTCCGTCCGGTTCGGCAACCCGCAACTCACCGATGCCAAGCAGGCGCAGCACTTCCTCGACGGTTTGCACCAGAGAGGAATCAGCGTTGTCCGGGGTGATTTCGGCGCGCTTTTCAAACCATTCGTTGATCAGGCTTTCCAGATATTCTATTTTTTCTTTCAGTTCCGGCATGGCATATTTCTCCCGGTGGTTTTGGGCGGTTGTTTTGCGCCCCGGCGCAGGTTTTCTGGGGCGGCATAGAATTGTATAATGGCAGCAGATTCAGAAGGCTTTTTTGCCCTGACCGGCCTGGCGGCGATTGAATTTGCCGGCGAGCACAGCGAGCAATTCCTGCAAGGGCAACTTACCGCCGATGTGGCCGGCCTGACGGCCGGAAAATGGCAGTGGGCCGGCTACTGCACCCCGCAGGGCAAGATGCTGTGCACTGCCCTAATCTGGCGCTGCGGCGAGGACAGCATCGGGCTGGTCATCGCCGATGATCTGGTGGCCGACATTTGCCGCCGGTTGCAGATGTATATCCTGCGCGCCAAGACCGCGGTGCAACCGATGCAAGCCAGCATATCCGGCCGGCTGGACGGCCAGCCGGCGGAAAACGATGTTCTGACCCTCGCTGGCGGCGGCTGGCTGCTGGGTCTGGCCGATGGCCTGCAACTGCGGGTGGGCGATGCGGCCGCCGCCGATGCAGACGGCGAGCGGCAATGGTG
>JAPORI010000077.1 GCA_026710225.1 Betaproteobacteria bacterium | reverse complement strand
CCCAGGCGGTAAGGTAGAAGGAAAAGCCCAGCCGCGCTCCGGCGCGATTGCCGCGGCCTTCCACAATATCGTTGATTACGGTTGCAGTTGCCGAAACCGTAGGCAGCGGCCTGAACCGGTACTTGCTCGGTACGCCGATGCAGTAATTCTCGATGCTCGTGCAGCCGTCGGAGATGTCATTGCGTCCGTCCAGATCATCATTGAGCCCGTACAGGAAATGCACCTTGCCGGTGGCCGCCGCCTGCCTGATTCCCTGCTGGCGCTCACTGGCCAGCCCGGCCAGAGAATCAGTGCTGCCTTCGTCTTCAACTCTTACGGTTACCGTCAGGAAAATCTTGGTGAACACGCTCAGGCGGATAGCCGGTTCATAGTCAATCGGCGCCACTATCCATGCACCACCGGTAATGTCGCCGCTTTCAATCCCCGCTACAGTTGTCTTGTCGGAAGTAAACAACTCACCAGCCGTTTGATGAGCCACTGCGAACAGATCCGATGAGGACAGATTTGCGTATTCGGTAACGACATTGCTGGCAGATGAAATGTGGCTGTAGTTGACGGTTGCGGTTATTCCCATCAGGCGCAGATGATCGACAAACTCATCCTCGACTGCCAGATGAGCGCGCGCACTGCGGTCGGTTACCCGGTCTGGCACGTCGTTTTCCCGATAGGCTCTTTCGATGAGGTTTTCCTGTCCCAATATCAGCCCCAGCGGAGCCTGCATATCCAGCCAGTAACTGTATCTTTCGCAGACCGGCTGCCAGAAACTGACCAGCACATGGCCTTGTTCACACGAGGGCGCCTTTTTGGCGCGATGGGCCATGCAGCCGATGTCCAGTCGGCCCAGGCCGGTGTCGGCGTCAGGGCCGGGTTCGCCAAGATCATCAACGCAACCCAGTGCCAGATCAAAAACAGTTGAAATGTGGGTTCGCTCCGGCATACGCTCCCAGGCAAGCAGGTAGGCGGCAAACGCGAACGGAGTTGCAAACGACGTGCCATGTGTCAACACTTTGTCGATATAGTAACTGAAGGGTGCCCCGATGCATGCATGCTCCACGTAGTGGCAAGTGTTCGAATTTGAATTCCTGGCTTCGTATGAATCATCAGTGCCCCAGATAAAATGTATCTTGCCAGTGGCAACTCCTTCCACTGTTTTATTGTTAGCCCAGTCTGGGAACCCGCCATTGCCAGCAGCCCTCAGAACCCATGCTCCGTTTGCTAAAAATTGGGGGCCAAATGTATAAAGCCAGGAAAGGCTGGCAAAATCGTTGGAAGACAGCAATTCATATGCTTTATCTCCAGACAATACGTTTCCCGAACTGTGTCTTATTAGTTCCAGGTAAGTGTAGTTGACAGTTGCAGCGCGATCGTAACTGGCGCCAAGATCGATGCTTGTCAACAGGTCTCTTATTGCCTTGCCGTGCGATGCGGTATCCATTACATACGCATCAGCACTACGATCCACCAGCCGGCTTTCGATTCCTGCATCCTTGAATGCCCTTCGGTGCGGACTTGTCTGAAGCGTGATGCTTGTACTTGCGTGATTGAAAAAGTAGTCCCAGCCGCAGGTTGTCGCGGGCAAAATGTATGCTTCGTCTTCGCACTCGATTGCCTGAGCAGCCTCATAGGCCAGACAGCCGATATCAAGCCGGCCTAGCCCGGTATCTATGTCGGGACCAGGCTGCCCGATGTCCTCGATGCACTCCACCGCCATATCGAACACCGCCGAACTGTGCGTCTTTCCCGGCATCCGCTCCCAGGCGCTCAGGTAGGCGGCAAAGGCAAATGCCGCCGGAATTCCGGTCAGGGTCTTGGTGGAGTCGTCGCGCAAGCGCACCATTAGGCTGTAGGGAGCGCCGATGCAATTGTCCTTGATCCCGGCTCTAGCTATTGCGTCGGGTGGAACGAAGCTAAAGTTGGTAAGGCTGGTTCTGCAGTTGCCTGAAGATGAGTGCCGGACTGTAAGATCTGCGCCAGTGAGACCGTAGTATAGATGCATTTTGTCAGAAAAAATGACCACATATTGCTCGGCGATTGATAAGCTGTTATCGGTTATTGTCCAAGCTCCGTTGATAAGACTGGGAAGTTGTAATCCTGATGAACCTTGCCCCGGCAAGAGAAAAGGAGCCAGTTTATCGAGGAACGAGAAATAGACAAAATCACTGTTGCTCAAATCCCGATAGGCATCCCCGATCTTGTCGTTATCCATCCCGCTCATATCCTTGTAGGTGTACTGGCTGCCGGCAATTCCCGCCCCGGCCAGGAAATCGACTATCTCATCCCCCTGGCTGCTGCTGCCCGAAAACAGCAGATGAGCATGCGAACTGCGATTGATTTTTACCGTCGAAGCGCTGGCTACCCGGAACGCCTTTTCCAGCGCACTTTCGCTGTCGGTTGCGTAACTGGCTGATTGCAGTTCCGTCCAGTAACTGACATATGTGCAAGTGTTGCCACTTGCCGTCGATCCGGCTGGACAGGGTTGGCAGGTGTTATCGGTTTCATTGAGTTCCTGGCCGGCAGGGCATATCTTCTTGACAACGCACGCATTTCCGATCGGAAACTCATCGGCCTCGCACACCAATGGTTCGCATACGCCCTGAGCGGTCAATTCCTGTCCGTCCGGACACTCGATTTCCCGGGTAACCCGGTAGGCCAGGCAGCCGATGTCCAGTCGCCCGATACCAGTATCGTCATCGGCGCCGATGGCGCCGATATCATCAACGCAGTTGCGCGCCAGATCAAACACCGCTGAAATCCGGCTGCGCGCCGGCAGCCGCTGCCAGGCACCCAGATAGGCAGCAAAGGCGAAAGTCGAAGCCTTGCCTGCCAATGCAATCGTTTTGTTGTTGCGCAACTGGACATTGAAGCGATAGGGCGCTCCGATGCAGTAATCCCTGATGTGTTCGCAGCCGCTTGATTCTGTGTCCCGGCCGGACAGGGAGCCATTCAGGCCGTAGTAGAAATGTATCCTGCCGGTTGCTGTGGCCGCCTTTAGCCCGTCGCTGAAATGATCGGGCAGCAGCGCCAGCGGATCCTGCTTCCCGTCCTCCCCGCTGTCGACCCGCACCCAGGCGCCC
>JAPORI010000237.1 GCA_026710225.1 Betaproteobacteria bacterium | reverse complement strand
CAGCGAAGATGGCCGCAGTAACCTCGCCTGGCTGTAGTTGGCTGGCGCTGTCGACCACCGCACCGTCGTCTTTGGCGACGATCGCATAGCCGCGCTCAAGAGTCTGCTGGGGTCCGGCTGCGTGCAGCCGCGCCTTGTGATCGGTGAGCGTTCTTTTCGCCTCGCGCAGCCGGCTAATCATCACTGCGGCTAGTGCTTGCGCTTGCTGGCGGCTGCGCGCGCCAAGCTGCTCGGCAAATACGCTGGCTGCGGCCTCCAGCCGGCCGGCCAGCAGGCGCAGGCTGTCGGTGCCGCCGGCGATCAGGCGCAACTGGGTTGCCAGTGTTCCGCTGGCGGATTCCAGTCGCTGGCCGGCGGCGGCGATTCGTTCCTTGCAACCGCCGGCCAGATTTGCAGCCGCCGCGCTCAGGCGCAGTTGCGCCACCTGCACCAACTGTTCGCCGGCCTGCACGGTCGCGGCACCGGCTTCATCGAGGCGCTGGCTGGCGGTTGCGATGCAGTCGCCTGCCGCCGCGCTCAGCCGCTGAGCGCGCTCGTCAATGCCGGCGAGCAACTCGTCGCGGCAGGGCACCGCCGCAACTGCGGCGCCGGTCGGGGTGGGAGCTCGCAAATCGGCGACATAATCGGCGATGGTCTCGTCGGTCTCGTGTCCGATGCCGGCGATGACCGGGATCGGCGCTTCCCGGATCGCACTGGCGACTTCGATCTCATTGTAGGCCCACAGATCCTCCAGTGAACCGCCGCCGCGCACCACCAGCATCACGTCGCAGCCGGAGTTGCCGGCGGCGCCAATTGCTGCGGCGATTTTTGCGGCCGCATCCACCCCCTGGGCCGGTGCGGCAAACAGCCACACCTGCGCCAGTGGAAAGCGCGCCGCCAAGGTGGTCTGGACATCGTGCCAGGCCGCGCCCTCGGTCGAGACCACCACCGCAATTTTTTCCGGCCACTCCGGTAGCGGCCGCTTGTGCTCGGCTGCAAACCAGCCCTTGGCGCGCAACTGCTGCTTGAGTTCGAGAAAGCGGGCGTGCATGTCTCCTTGCCCCTGCTTGCGGATGCGCAGCACCCGCAACTGCAGCCGGCCGCGCAACTCGTAGACGGTTGGCCGCACCATTGCCTCGGTCAGGTCGCCTTCGGCGGGCATGACGCCGTGATTGTTTGCCTGCAAGTCGCGGGCGAACATCACGCAGGATACTTCCGCGTCAGTGTCCTTGAGGGTGAAGTAGGCGTGGCCGGATGGATAGCGACGCAGGTTGGAGATTTCCCCGACCACTGGGATTGGCCTGGGCCAGGCGCCTTCGATCAGGCTGCGGAATCCCCCTACCAGTTCCGCTATCGATATCGGCCGGGGTTCGTCGCTCAACGCCGCCTTTTCTTGTCTGACGGCGCCAGTTGCGGGAACTTGTCCAGATCAGGGGTAAATCCCTGCACCGGCTGCTCGTCCGGCCGCTGCAGCCAGTTGTCGGCCGGATAGCTGCTGTCGCCGTCGATCACCTGGACGGCAACTGCCAGGCAGGTGAACGAGGAATTGTTGCGGGCGTACAGATAGGGCAGGCGGCCGTGGGTGACCACCAGGCTACCGGCATCGAGCATCAGGCGGGTGGTGCACTCCGGCAGCGGCGTTGCGTCCAGTTCATCGGTTTGCAGGCTGCCGTTCACCTCGCGCAGCCGCCGGCGCAGCGGGCTTTGGTGCTGCTTTGCTGCCACTAGCAGGCAGCCCTGATCCGGCTTGCTGTCGGCCATGACGATCCAAAAGCACAGTGTCGCTTCCGGATCGGTATACAGTACTGCCGCGTCTTGTTCCGGTGCCGGCTGGCTGCCGTTGAGCGTGCGGTTGAAGATGCAGCGCGACCTGATCAGGCGAGGCTTCTTGATCCCGAGCATGAAGGCCATGGTCAGCAACTGCTCGCGGCGAAAGAAACTGCTGAACACCGGGTCCTGATCGTGCATGGCGTGGCCGATCTCGCAGATCGCCCGCATCTTCGAGCAGGTGAGCTTGCCTTCGGCATCGAATGCGTCGGCGGCCAGGAAGAAACTGGTGTCGCTCGCCGAAGCGCGCAGCCGCGGCCCGGGATCGGCGGCATCGGCCGGATCCGGCTGGTAGTTGCGCACCATCTGCTCGATCCGCTTGCGCAGCTGGCTGATCTCGCGGGTTGAGTAGGCGGAGCGGAACACCACCAAGCCGTTTTCGGTGAAGGTTTCCCGGGTGCCGGGGCTGATGATGCCGTATTCCGGCATGCGGTTGAAGACGGGCCTGATTGGCATTTGTGCTGACAAGTGCTCCTTTTCGGGTGCGGGGGAAAGCGGGATTCTATCTGCCGGCCGGCGATGCCGGCGGCTCTGGCTAGAATTTTGCCCGGAAAGACGATGTTTTGGCACGGTGCGAAGTTGCTGCTCATCCTCGGGCGGCCGTGGTTGCTCGGCCTGGCGATGCGGGCCGGGCGGGCTGCCGCGCTCGGAATCATCGGGCTCATGCAGCGGCGTCGCTATGCTGAACGGCTGGCGTCTGCCGACCCCGAGCAACTCGCCGAGTTGATCCTGCCGTTCATGCGTCGGCACGGATTTGTGCTTGAGCGAAGCGGTTGCGACGAGCAGGGGGTGCTGCTGGCCGGAACCGTTGCAGTTGATCGCCGCCGCCAGGTGATGCTGGTGCGGGCGCAGACTGCCGCCGCTCCGGCCGATGCGCGGGTGCTCAATGCGCTGGCGGCCGCCGCCGGAGCCGATGGCCATGCGCTGCTCATCGGTGCCGGGGAGGTGTCCGAGGAGGTGCGCCGCCAGGCGCAGGATTCTGGCCAGTCGCTGGGAGTGCTTGACGGACTTGAATTTGCCGGCGAGGTGATCGCTTCCGGAGCCGGTGGCCAGGACAGTTAGAGGCTAATCTTTGCTCGATGCAAGGGTGCGGTTGCAGTCTAGGCTATTTTGCCGGTTGCTTTTAGGTAGTTTCGGTGCCGGGAAAGTGCTATATAGTTTGCCAGGATGCTCAATGCGGCAATGACAAAAAAGATTGCCAGTTGAATCTTCCCTCCATGCCTTCAATAGTACGTTACCTAACACCACCAATCTCACGTCGGATTGTGCCA
>JAPORI010000244.1 GCA_026710225.1 Betaproteobacteria bacterium | reverse complement strand
CGCCCTGCCCAGCGCCTATCCGGCTGCGCCCACCGTCGAGATCAGGGCGCGCACCGGCCAGACCCTGACCGATCCGGTAGCCGCGGTGGAAAGGGTGCTCGAACGCGCCGACATCAAGGTCGCATCGATAGCAACCGACGGTACCCGGACGATTGCGACCTTTGCCGACAACGAGGCGCAGTTGCAGGCAAAGGCGGCAATCGACAAGGAACTTTCCCGGCGAGCGGTTACTGCGCTGGCCTCCGGCACCACCGCTCCGGCTTGGCTGACCGGCATGGGTGCGACACCGGTAGCGCTCGGACTTGACTTGCGCGGCGGCGCCCACTTTCTGCTCGAAACCGATGTCGAATTTGCAATTGACCGATTCTTCACCACTTCCGTCGATGCAATCAAGGCGGCATTGCGCGACGAACGCATCCCGATCACCGCCATTGGCAACGAAGACCGGCAAATAGAGGTGATCGTGCGCAATCCTGACGATGCCTCCCGCGCCATCGATGCAATCATCACCATCGAACCGCGCCTGTCGTTTGAAGCTTCCGGCAGCCGGCTGATCGGCGAGTTGGGGATCGGCCAGCGCGAACAACTCATTGAGCAGGCGGTGGGTCAAAACATCGAGACCCTGCGCCGGCGGGTAGATGAAATCGGAGTAGCCGAACCGGTGATCACCAAGCAGGGCGACAGCCGGGTGGCGGTACAGTTGCCGGGGCTGCAAGACACCGCCCGGGCCAAGGAAATCCTCGGCCGGCGGGCGGCCCTGGAGTTGCGCGGCGTGATCGAAAGCGGCGGCTACGCCGGCGCCGGGCGCGAATTCATCCCCAGCAGCGGCGGCGGCCGGGTGCTGGTGGACAACTTCCGGGTGATCACCGGCGAAAACATAATCGACGCCAACTACGGCAGCGACGACACCGGCCGGCCGGCGGTGCACCTGAGTCTGGATGCAGCCGGTGCGGCGCGAATGAAGGCCTATACCCGCGAGCATCGCGGCGAGCAAATGGCAATCGTGCTGCTGGAAAGCGGCAGCTCCGAAGTAATCAGCGCCCCGCGCATCGAGGCCGAGTTGCACGCCCGCTTCATCATCCACGGCGGCGGCATGTCGTTTGAAGATGCCAACCAGCTTTCCCTGCTGCTGCGCTCCGGATCACTGGCCGCCCCGATGGAGGTGGTCGAGGAGCGCACCGTCGGCCCGTCACTGGGTGCCGACAACATCAAAAGCGGTCTGGGATCGGTGGCCGGCGGCTTCGTGCTGGTGGCGTTGCTCATTGCCATCTACTATTCAGTGTTCGGCACCTTTTCGGTCGCCGCCTTGATCGTCAACCTACTGTGCCTTACCGCCCTGCTCGGGGTGCTGGGTGCGGCACTGACCCTGCCGGGACTGGCCGGCTTTGCGCTGACTTTGGGCATGGCGATTGACGCCAACGTCCTGATCAACGAACGAATCAGGGAGGAGCTGGCCGGCGGCGGCAAACCGGCACTGGCAATCGAAGCCGGATACGAACGGGCTTTCGCGACCATTCTCGATGCCAACATAACCACCCTGATCGCCGGGCTGGCGCTGTTTGCGCTTGGTTCAGGTCCGGTGCGCGGCTTTGCGGTGGTGCTGTGTCTGGGCATTGCCACCTCGATGTTCTCGGCGGTGGTGGTTTCGCGGGCGCTGGTCGACTGTTTCTACGGCCGGCGCCGGAAAAAGGTTACCGGCATCGCCATCGGCTAGTTCAAGGACAAATGCGCTTTTTCACGATAAAGAAGAACTTCAACCTGATGCAGCATCGCCGCATTGCCGCGGTGTTCTCGGTGCTGCTCATCATCATATGCACCGCCTCCCTGATTACGCGCGGGTTGAATTATTCGATCGACTTCACCGGCGGCACCCTGATTGAGATCGATCCGAGCACAACCCTGACTGCCGCCCAGATTCGTTCTTCGCTGGAAGAGGCCGGAATTGCCGGAGCGGTGGTGCAAATCGGCGGCGACGGACTGGTCCTGCTCAAGCTGCCGCCGGGAGCCGGCGGATCAGCCGCCGGTGAGACAGCTCTCAACGCGGTGCGCGGCATTGATGCCAAGGCCGAGTTGCTGCGCATCGAATTCGTCGGACCGCAGGTGAGCGAAGAACTGTTCACCAGCGCGGCCGCCGCGCTGCTGGTGGTTGCAATCGGCATTTCGATCTATCTTTCGCTGCGCTTCAAGTGGCGCATGGCGATCGGCGCGATAGTCGCCAACCTGCACGATGTCTTGTTCATTCTCGGCACCTTTTCGCTGTTTGGCTGGGAATTCGGGCTGCCGGTGCTGGCGGCGGTGCTGGCAATCCTTGGCTATTCAGTTAACGAGACGGTGGTAATATTCGACCGGGTGCGGGAAAACCTGCGCGGTGCCCGGTCAAACGCGACCATTGCAACTGTGCTGGACGCGTCGATCACCCAGACCTGGTCGCGCACGATCATCACCCACGGCTCAACCCAACTGGCGGTCCTGGCCATGCTGCTGTTTGGCGGCGAGGCACTGTTTTTCTTCGCGCTGGCCCTGACCATCGGAATATTCTCGAGCATCTACTCGTCAATCCTCATTTCCGGCCCTGTTTCGCTGGCTTTGGGTCTTTCCCGTCAGGACTTCATCGAGCCGAAGCGGCGCGCCGAAGACGGGGCAATCGTCTAGCAGACAAATCGGCAAGGAAACAAGAGAAAGGCTCCCCGAGTAGGGCTCGAACCTACGACCTAGCGGTTAACAGCCGCGCGCTCTACCAACTGAGCTATCGGGGAACTTGTAAGCCGCGCCCGGGCATGATTATACGAGACCCGGTGGCACTCCCATAAATATGGATGGCTCAATCAATTGCCCGGGGCATATTCGGGTGCCGCTGTTTGCACTTATGAAGCGGCCAGATGCGGCAGCAAAGGGCTAGGTCCGACGCCCTGGCAGACCACTTAGGGGTGCGATGTCGCTGGCCGTTCATAGAAAGCAGCCAGGCTGTTGCAAGAAAGGCGGCGGCAGGATGCCGGCCAAAATGTCATTACCGGTTCGCTGTTTGCATTTTGCTGTTGGATGTCTGAGCGCAACGGCTGGCCGCCGCTTTCTCGCCGGCGGCGGCCAGC
>JAPORI010000241.1 GCA_026710225.1 Betaproteobacteria bacterium | reverse complement strand
CAATCTTGGCGGCCACCAGATCACGAGAAAAACGCAGACAATATTTGGCATCAAAACTGTTTCGATACTGCGCAGTGCGAATCTCGACATTGCGGTGCCCTACTCCCTGAGTGATGCCGCGAAACCAGCCTCCATGGCTATGAAAGGATACCGGAATACCGCGTTCCATCAGCGTTACCAGCGCCGGAGTAGTAATCGAGAAATTGCCAAACAATGCTACATCGGACACTTCATTGAGCCGCACCTTGATGTCTCCTTGCTCTTCATCGACAATCTTGAGAACCTCTCCTTCCTTGTTGATGCGTGCTCGCTGCGACTGGACGACCAGCGGCAAGGCCTCTTCGGTTCCGATTGCGATCGGCCGCGGGGCAAGATTGGATGCACCAAGCGCGTGCATTTCGTCGGGAAGACAGACTGACACAAGCGCACAGCGCGGACATTTCGGGCTGTCTCGCAACGGCGGGGGAATGCGGCCATGGGCAGCGGTCAGGCGCAACCGGCTCACTGCCTCTTTCGCCGACATGCGCAGTTCGTCATCAAGCACTATCCGAACCCTCTCGCGGCTTTCTGCATACCAGATTGCCCCTTCCTCCACCTGATAACCGTGCTCTTCGAGCAACAGCGCCTGCAAGCATACCTGAATGCGCTCCGGCTCGTAGGCACCCTGTGCAACATGCGGCCGCTTGCCGCGCTTGTAGTCAACCGGCGTGACCACTCCACCCTCAGCCTCGGCGATGTCAATCTTGGCAATCACCCCGAGTTTCTCTGACGAAAGAGTCAGCGAGCGGCTGACTACCTTGGTATCGTCGTCAGCCAGCGTTTCGGGATCGGCAAGCGGCTTGTTCTGGCGGTCGACCCGGGTATGAACTCGCCTACCATCCACGGTATCACCAGTATCTGCCCATTCGGCCTGACTCCACATCAGGTAGGCAAGGCGCGGACAGTAAACGAACTCGTTGACCATGCGTGCCGGAACCAGCTGATCTTGGTTAGCCACTGGCGGGGCGGGGAGATGAAGTTCAAGTTGCTTGGAATTCAAGATATGTCAGTCAACGGCTGCTAGAAATTATCTCCTATTTCCTGGGCTGGACTATTGCGCATCCGGCACTGCGTCAATTAAACCGCCCAAAAAAAATGTACCAAACCTCATTATATCAGGAAGCGGGTAATAATTACTCAGAATCATCAGGCTCCAACCTTGGGGGGCAGGTCATTGCTAAGAGAGATTTCTTCTTTTTGTTGCGGTAATTTTTAAAAACTTACCCACAGAATTTTTGCGGGAGAATTGTCCGTTGGTAGCGCATTTGCCCGATCACGCCCCTGATGCGGTAGAGCCGGAGTGGAAAATTGACTGGCCCCATCACCCTGCTGATACAATAGCCAAAGAGATGGCGGCGGCCAAGAGAGTTGCCCGCCTCTGCAATGTTGCTTCCTCTGGCTGTATTTATGCACTCATGAACACAAAAAAGCCGCCGCTGCCAATCATCAAGACTTACTCACCCCGTAACGTCTGGCCGCTGGAAGTACAAGACTTCAACGCTTGGCTGGCCCGCAAACAGGGCACCCAGCGACTGGCGGCGGCGATCGGCTGTGATCTGAAGCACCGGGGTTCGGAAGTGAAGGCTACCGCCGGGCGCTCCGACTTGCTCTTTGACATGCTTGATCCGGTATCGGACCAGCCCAGCGGCCAGTTGCTGGTGGTTGAATCAACCCTGCTGCCGGCCGACAACGATCACTTCGCCCGCCTGCTGCACTACGCGGCCGCCGCCGAAGCCAGAGCGGTAACTGCGGTATTGCTGGCACCGCGCTTTAGCCAGGAGATTCTCGAGACCATCAGCCGCTACAAGGGCAGTCTCGCCAGCCAGCGCACTTCATTGCAGGCAGTTCAACTCGACATCATTCGCCAGGCACGCCACCGTCATTGGGTGGGAATGACCCAGATTTGCGCCGGCACCCAGACGCCGGAAGACGAAGGAGGCCGGCTGGCCGAGATGGTCAAGGCGATAGGCGAGCTTGATCTGGTTGACAGCGACGAGCGCAGTTTGTGGCTGGATGGCCCGGGTTTGCATGTGGCCAGCGACTGGGCCGATGTGCGCTTTGTGCTGGCACCGGATGCGGGCACCGAAAGCTGGTATTTCTTCTGCCTGCTGTGCTGCGCCGACGACATCCAGGCGCTCAACCTGCTGCGCGCCAGCGCCGAGTGTGCCGATGATTTGCGCGCCGCCACCAGCGACTACTGGCAGCCGCGCTGGCGCGATGCCAAATCGTGCCCGCCAAAACTGGCCCGTCTGGGCGGGAAGCTGGCGGGCACCGGCACTCAAGCCGCCGCGGCCTGTGCAATACGGCTGTTTACGATCTGCAACGAGCATCTGGCCGGTCTGGATCGGCACTTCTTTCGCGGGTAGGCGCAGCTGGCCGTCTTTTTCCCGAATCAGGCTGGCGGCTGGTCGGTGAATATTGCTTCGGTCAGTTGCTTGAGTTCGATGAGTTTTTCGGCGACCGTTTCCGGTTCGCAGGACGGCACCTCGTTGTTGGCCAGTTGCTGCTCGGTCAGGTTGAAATAGTAGCCATCGCATTGGGGCATCTTGATGTGCTGCGGCGGTGGCAGACCCGGCAGTCGCAGCCGGCCGGCGATTGCCGCCAGATTGGCTGGTCCGGCTTGCTGACTGTTGGGAACAACTACTGCGACCACCAGCCGCCGGTAGCGGATCGAGGCGCTGACATTGATGGTTGCGTAGCGCTGCATCCTGATGCGGATGCGCAGGCTTTCGTTGCGCTCGAGAATGCTCAGGGCATGTTCGGTAACCCCCCGTCTGGCCAGGGCTGACGATACCGCGCCCCAGAATTCCCGGCGGCCGGAGGCCAGGGTGTCCTGCAAGGCGGTGAACCCGGCCACCGGCCGCAGCAGGGCGGAAAGTTCCCCGTAGCCCGGTTCGCGCAGCAAGATGTACTGAATGGCAATCACCGGAGTTTCCTTGCCCCAGCGGGTATGCTCGTCAATGAACTCGCGCACATCAAGCCCGAAGCTCGGTGCCAGCAAAATTCCGCCGGCCAGTTTCGGATAGCCTTCGCTCCAGTTAATGAATTCC
>JAPORI010000193.1 GCA_026710225.1 Betaproteobacteria bacterium | reverse complement strand
AATCTGGCCGCGGTGCCGTCGGTGATCTTCGGCCTGCTTGGCCTGGGGGTGTTCATCAACATCTTCGGGGTGCCGCGCTCGACACCGCTAGCCGGCGGCCTGGTGCTGTCGCTGATGACCTTGCCGACGATAGTGATTGCATCGCGCGCGGCAATCGGCGCGGTGCCGGCCAATATGCTTGAGGCGGCGATCGGCCTGGGCGCGACCAAGATGCAGGGAACCTTGCATCATGTTTTGCCCAGTGCGATGCCCGGCATCCTTACCGGCTCGATAATTGGCCTGGCGCAGGCCTTGGGTGAGACTGCGCCGCTCATTCTGATTGGCATGATCGTGTTTCTCACCGAGATTCCCGACTCGGCGCTTGATCATGCCACCTCGCTGCCGGCGCAGATCTTCCTGTGGGCCGACAGTCCCGAGCGCGGCTTTGTCGAGCGGGTGGCGATGGCGATTCTCGCTCTGCTCGGCTTTCTGGCGCTGATGAACTTCGCCGCCACCTGGGTGCGGGATCGGCTCGAGATCAGGATATGAGCGAAACCAACGGCAAGTTCATATCCTGTCGGGGGGTAAACGTCCACTACGGCGACTTCCAGGCGATCAAGAACGTGTCAGTCGACATCGGCAGCCGCCAGATCACCTCGTTCATCGGCCCTTCCGGCTGCGGCAAGTCGACTTTCCTGCGCTGCTTCAACCGGATGAACGATCTGATCGATAGTTGCCGGGTAGAGGGAACCATCACGGTCGGCGATCAGGACATCTACGCGTCCAACTACGATGTCGTCGAGTTGCGCACCCGGGTGGGAATGGTGTTTCAAAAGCCCAATCCGTTTCCCAAGTCGATCTGGGACAACATCGCCTACGGTCCCCGCCTGCACGGCATCAGCAACAAAACCGAACTTGATGCGATAGTCGAGCGCAGCTTGCAGCGCGCCGGGTTGTGGGAAGAGGTAAAGGACAAGCTGTCCGAGCGGGGCACCCGCTTGTCCGGTGGCCAGCAGCAGCGGCTGTGCATCGCCCGGGCGATTTCGGTGTCGCCGGAAGTGATCCTGATGGATGAACCGTGCTCGGCACTCGATCCGATCGCAACCGCCCGCATCGAGGAGTTGATGTTCGAGTTGAAAGAACAGTATACAATAGTGATAGTGACTCATTCGATGCAGCAAGCGGCGCGCACTTCCCAGCGCACCGCGTTCTTCCATCTTGGCGAGTTGATCGAATGCGGCAGCACCGAGGACATCTTCAACAAGCCGCAGGAGAAGCTCACCGAGAACTACATTTCCGGAAAGATAGGATGAGCACTGCCAAGCATATCAACCGCGCCTTTGACGAGCAGTTGGGCGAGACCTCGCATCTGGGTGTCAAGTTGCGCGATCTTTCCCATGCGTCGCTGACTGGCTCCCGGCAGGTGCTGCGCTCGTGTGACGTCAACAAGGCGGTTGATATCATCGATGCCGACGGCGAGATCAACGCGGTTTCCGGCCAGCTAATCAATGCATCGGCGCGCACCATTTCCCTGTATCAACCGGTAGCCGGCGACATGCGCCGGCTGGTTGGCTGGATTCAGTTGGCGGTTGAATTCGAGCGACTCGCCGATCACGCCAAGAATATCTGCAAGCGGATTTGCTCGCTGACAAAGGACAACCAAAAGCCGATGTTCCACGAGCAGCTCAACGAACTCGGTGATGTGGTCGAGCAGCATTTCGCAATGCTTGACGGCGCCTGGCGCAATCGCGATGTCAGTGCCTTGCTCGACACCTGGCGCTTCGACAACCAGGTCGACGACGCCTATCACGGGATAGTCAAGCTGGCTTACGGGCCGGAGGTGTTGCAACCGCAAAGTGCGCTGATCATGTCGCTGTTCATCGCCAAGAATCTGGAGCGGATCGGCGACAAGATATCGAACATCGCCGAGATTTACTATTACGTGATCGTCGGCGAATCAATCGATTTCAGCGAAGAGAGCTACCCGGACTGAAAATCCTTGTGGCTGCGGTTTGATGCTGCCACAAATCACCTTGATAAAAAGACGCAAACTCAGGCTTTTGCAATAAGCCAAAATCTGATTCTTGTTACTGGAGGTATCTCCCCTTTTATCAGCCGTTGGGCAAGACCCAGGCGGCAAGACATGCCCGGCGCACCGGCGGTGCCAGTTCGCCGATGGCGGCCAGTAGCCCGCCGGCGACTCTCTTGCCGGGAAAGTTGGCCGCGGCAAGACGGGCTGCCATGTCGGTGCGCCGGACTGCTGCCTGCCGGTCGCGCACCCGGCCGGCTGCATGCATCCTGCCGATGTCCGGCAGGGCGTGTGTTTTTGCACTGGCCAGCAGTCGGGCGAGCAGGATGCAGTCGCGCACAGCCAGATTGAGTTCTTGAGCTCCGATCGGATTGAGCGCGCATGCTGAAGCTCCCAGCAACGCTATCGGTCCTCGGCCGCCGGGTTTGCTCAGGCGCAGGGCCGGCTGGAAGCAGCCGCGCGAGATTAGTTGAGCAGTAGTTGAAAAGGTGCAGCCGTGCATGCTGGCGATTTCGGCCAGCAATTTATCGGGCGGCAACTGCTTCAGGCGCTGGGTACAGGCTGTCGATGCGATCATGACGAAACCCCAGCCGCCTGGACGCGGAATCAAGGTTGCCGCACCGGAGGCCAGCACCCGTTCGCTTGCGCAATTGCAATCGTCGGCGTCATCATCGGCAATGCTTGCGGCAAATACCGGCTGCCGGTAGCGTCTTTCCGTGCAAGTGAAACCGGCCGGCTCAAGTAGTTTGCTGCCCAATCC
Source organism: Betaproteobacteria bacterium (assembly GCA_026710225.1). Lineage (GTDB taxonomy): Bacteria > Pseudomonadota > Gammaproteobacteria > Tethybacterales > Tethybacteraceae > JAPORI01. Next base: position 333 of record JAPORI010000193.1, on the reverse strand, counting down.
GGCCACGGCCAGGCAGTCTGCCGCATAGGTCTTGCCGGCAGCATCAGTTGCGCTTGCCTGCCGGTTTTCGTCGCTCAACTTGACGATTGGAGTGTTTGCGACGATCTCTATATTTTCGCTCTCGGCAGCCATGTTCCGCCACTGGCCGATGAAATCGGCTTCCGCACAGCTAAATGCATAGGCATGCGTCTTGATGTCCTCGGCAGCAAGGCGCATGCGCCCGAAAGCGCCAGCAAACGATATGTCGGCCCGGCGCAGCGGCCGGCAGCAGCCGGCGATTCTTTCCCAGACTTCCCGCGGCAGATCCAGGGCAGTCCGGCAACCGATCACGAA
>JAPORI010000246.1 GCA_026710225.1 Betaproteobacteria bacterium | reverse complement strand
GCTCGATAAGTTCCAGAAACAGTTCCTTGTCGGCGAGCAGATCAACCAGTTCGCGCAGGTTGCCGGCATTAAGATTCAGGCACGGATTGCTGAGCAGATGTGGCGCTCCGGCAACCTTGATCTCCTCGCCCGGCTCGCTGCTGGCAACGACATTGGCAAGCATGGTACGCAGCACTGCGGCAATGCGCTCCTGCAAATCGGGCAGACGACCGGCAACCAGATCTGCCGCCTCCGGCAGTGTGCAGCCGCTGAAGTTGGCATTGAAGTAGTGCGCCGCCCGCTGCAAATCGGAACTGGAAACGCCGGCCGGAACCCCAATCAGGCGGCTGCGGATGTCGCCGGTCTCACCGACGATCACCGCACTGGCCCGCTCGGCGGCAATATGCACCAGCTCGACCCGGCGCACCTTCTCGTGCCGGGCGGCCGGCAGCGAGACGAAGGCCAGCGCCTGCGCCCGGCAGGCAATCGAGGCGGCCGCCGACTCGGCGAGTTCCCCGGTTGAAAGGCCGCGCAGGGAGGAAGCGACCGCCTTGAGCGAACGCGACGAGATGCTGCGCCGACGCATCAGCTCACGCACGTAAAGTCCAAAGCCACGGGCGGTGGGAATTCGGCCCGAGGAGCGATGTGGCGAGAAAAGCAGCCGGCGCCGCTCGAGTTCAGCCATCTGGGCGCGCACCGTCGCAGCCTTGGCATCAACAAGATCGCTGGCGATCAGGCAGCCAGACGAAACCGGCCGGCCGCTGCGCAGATACTGCTCGGCTACAGCCGCAAGCAGCCGCATCAGACGGGTCTGCTCAAGAGTTGCAATCCGGGACATCGCACTAGTGCCCAAATAACTGCGGCGAGTACCGGAACAAAAATCCGGTGGTCGGATAATCCGACCATGTGCTTTGCAGAAAAATTTTCATGATAAGAACATCCGAGCCGATGGCCTGTAAATGCACACGATTATAAGGCAAAAGGGCAGATTCTGGCAACTGGCCGATAACTGTATCGGGCAGGATCAGTTTTCTAAAGCGGTGGACTGCGGACACATCAACAACACTCCGTCTAGCATCACTTATCGACACATTTCAAAAAGGGAATTAAATATTCATTGCGCCCAGAGCAAAAAATGAACTGGACAAATACTTTTTGACATCTACAGGGAGGCCAGATAGGCAGCAACCGCAGTAATCTCCTCTTCGGTCAACCCGGCGGCAACCGCAGCCATGATTGGATCATTGCGTTCGCCGGATCTAAACGCCTGCAACTGCTTTGCCAGATAGACGCTGCTTTGCCCTTTCAGGGAAGGAAACTCCTGCGGCACACCACGAGCATCCAGTCCATGACACTCACGGCAGGCCGGGATTTCGCCATTGGCCGGCCCCTCGTGGAAGATGCGCTCGCCCATTTGCGCGGCTGGTGCAGGCTCCTCGCCGGACTTGGCCAGCGGCTGGGCGGCAAGAAAAGCGGCCATGTTGGCGAAGTCCTGCTCTTGCATGTTTGCGACCAGCGCACTCATCTGCGGATCGTTGCGCCGGCCGTTCTTGTAGTCGAGCAACTGCTTGACCAGATAGCCGGCGTGCTGGCCGGCCAGCAGCGGGATGTCCGGGGTGATCGAGGCAGCACCGCCGGTGCCGTGGCAGGCAAAGCACACCTGCTGGAAAGATGCTTCGCCAGCAACCGGATCGCCACCGCGAAACCATTCAGAGGCTGCACTGGGATTAATCAGCAACAACAGTGCGACCAGCGCCCTACCGGCACCGGCAATAAAACTGGAGAAAAATTCTGAGTCCATTGATATCCGCCTGAGGCTGATTCTAACAACAAGCCGGGCAAAAATTCACTCTGGCAGCGGTTAATCAGGCACAACCGGGCCGCTTTTAGCGTAAAATCTGTGCTGTCGGTTTATGCGCAGACTGTTGTCCTACCCGTTGGCTCTGTTCGCTCTGGTCTGGCTCGCCCATGCGCAGGAGATTCAAATGGAGCCAACCGATACCTCCCTGCAATCCGGTTGCCTGGGTTGCCACGCCGGCATCACTTCGATCCGGGAGAAAGACAGCGCGATGCTCTTTGCCATCGAAGCAGTCGGTGCGGTGCACGGCGACGAGGCCGGTTGCGTGGTCTGCCACGGCGGCGATCCAACTGCCACCACTGCCGAAGCCGCCCATCAGGGATCACCGGCGGCGCTGGCCGCCGCCCGCGGCCCGCAGCAGTTCTACCGCGATCCGGGCAGTTTGTGGATCGCCGAATTCACCTGCGGCCAGTGCCACTCCAACCACGTCTACAGCGTCCAGCGCGGCCTGATGAACACCGAGGCTGGCAAGGTGCAGGGCAACCTGCACACCTGGGGCATCGAGGAGGTGCAAGACTACAACACTCCATGGGGCAACTACGATCTGGATGACCCGGACGGTCTGGTGCCGGTTATCGGCAGCGACGAGTACAAGCAGTACATGGAGGCGATGATCGCCGCCCATCCCAAGCACTTCCCGACCTCGATGCAGCAGGTGCCGCAGCCAACCGTCGAGGAGATCGAGGCGGATCCGAAACTGGCCGGCTTCACCTATCAGCGCCAGCAGTGCCAGCGCTGTCATGTCAGCGTGCGCGGCCGCGAGAAGCGGGGCGATTTCCGCGGTATGGGATGCTCCTCCTGCCACATGGTCTACAGCAACGACGGAATCTACGAAGGCGGCGATCCGACCATCGACAAGAGCGAGCACGGCAACATGCTTTATCACCGCATCCATGCAACCCGGCAGGCCGGCAAGGGCATCCCGGTCGAGACCTGCAACACCTGTCACAACCGCGGCAAGCGGATCGGGGTAACCTATCAGGGCATCATGGAGTTCCCCTACGGAACTCCGTTCGGACCCGACAAGCAACCGCGCCTGCACACCAAGAACTACCTGTTCATAGCCGACGATCTGCACCACCAGGTCGAGAGTCGGCCGGAAAATCCGGCCGGCGGCCTGCTCTGTCAGGACTGCCACACTTCGGTGGACATGCCCGGCGACGGCAACATCCATACCACCACTTTGGGCCAGGTCGAGATCGAATGCACCGACTGTCACGGAACCCCGACCGCCTTTCCCTGGGAGTTGCCGCTGGGCTGGGGCGAGGAATTCGGCCGCACTCTCGCCGAC
>JAPORI010000091.1 GCA_026710225.1 Betaproteobacteria bacterium | reverse complement strand
ACATCCATATCGACGCCAAGCCTGCCTTTTATGATTTTGCCGACGATTGTCCGCGCATCACCGGAGTTGATTTCACCGCCCGGGCGCTGACCGACTTGCAGGAGAAGTTCGGCGGCGATTTCACCAATCAGGCGCTTGTGCAACTGCGTTCGATGCACGGTGATATATTTGCCCAGGCGGTGGCTGATAGGATTGTCCGATCCTAGCCCCTTCATGCTGACGTTTTTGTCCCAACTTGCGCTGCCGGCGGCGGCGCCCGGAATGTTTTCTGGATCGTGAGCGAGAAGAGATTGTTGCTGCTGCGGCACGCGGCAGCCGAGCCGTTTGGCAGTTGCGATGATTTTGGGCGCTCCCTGACCGACGAGGGGCGTCGGCAGGCGCAGTTGCTGGCTCAAAAACTGGCCGGCGAGGATTTGCAGGATGCGGCAATAATTGCCAGCGCGGCGTTAAGGGTGCGCCAGACGCTGGAACTTGCCTTCGCCGGCAATGCAGTTGCGGTCGATTTTCGCGATGAATTGTTTCGTGCCAGTGAATCAGACTGGCTGGATGTGCTCGGCCGGGCGGCGCCGGGCGCTTCCCTGGTCATGCTGGCCGGGCACAATCCGGTGATCGGGCAACTGGCCAGCCAGCTTGCCGGCCAGCCGATTGCGTTTGCGCCCTGCGATCTGGTCGTGCTGTCGGTTGCGGGAGGTTTCCATCCGCCGGGGCATCGTTCCGCCCGGCTAATCGAACACTGGCAGGCCAGATAAGCGCCCGGCTGGCTGTCTGGCCGAGGGGCAGCTTGCCCCCGATCCTGAAGCGCAGATGGCCATTCGGTGCCTTATGGTAAAATTGACGCTCTTTCTCTCTTTTATGGCATCTGCCCTGGTGGCGATACGTCGGAGTTCGCTTGCTTTTTCAAGATAAATTTTCTGCTGGTTGGTTGGTAGCGGGCCTGTTGCTCGTCGGCCTGCCGCTGTACCCGGCATTTGCCGGTACGGCCGGTAGATCGGTGCCAATTGCCGCTCCTGATACTGACTTTGCCGGCCTGGGATCGCCTGTTGCCGCAACAGAGCCGTTGCTGGTTGCCCAGGCCTTCAATCGGGCCGCGTCGTTTCCGGCGGGTGAGCCGGATGACCGGATAGTGGTCAGCGGCGCCAGCAAGGTGCTTACCCTCAGGCAGGCTACCGATCCGGAAAGCGATGCGCTGACCTATGGCCTGCGCAACGCACCGTCCTGGCTGACTCCGGACTCAACTTCACCGTGGGAGATAACCGCTGCGGTGCCGGATGGCGAGCCGGCCAGCGGTCGCGTGATCGGGTTGCAGGCTACCGATGCCGGCAGCGGCGGAACTGCCGAGGATGTCTTGCGGCTGGAGGTGATTGATCCGACCGAGTTTTCCGACTGGGATCTGGTTGACGGCCAGTTGCAATTTGTTTTCAACAGCGGCTGGTGCCAGGGTCAGATTGAGCGCGTGGGGGAAATCGGCATCAACTACGGCGGCAGCAAGGTGGCCGGTATTGAACCGGCTTGGCAGAGCCTCAACTGTAGCGCAGCGCGTCCGGTCGCTCAGGACGCCACCATAGCCGGCAGTTCTCGAATGCTTTTCTACACAATCGATGATGAGCAACTGCGCGTTTCGGTGCCGCTGCTGGTCGCCGGCTCCCATAACTACCAATTTGCGGTAGAGCTTGACGAAGTGCTCACCGCTGGCGGCACCGCCACCACTCTTGATCTGGATAGTGCAACTGCGGCACTGAACTACACGCTAGTCGATCAGGATTTCTCGCTTGCCGAGTCCGCCAATCCGGTGGCTGCCGGTACGGCCCTGATCACGCTTACTCTTGCCGGGTCCGGGGTGGCCAACTCTCCGCAGTGGTCGGTGTACGGATCTCCGCTGATAAGTTTGGAGATTGCTGCGGTTTCCGGTTCCGAGAGCACCAAAGCGGTGGTTTCGCTCGGGGAGGAAGCCGTGCTGGACTACGAAGCGGGTGCAAGTCTTGTATCGGCGACCATAATCGCCCGCACTGCCGCCAGCGCAACCACCCAGCAGGCGGTGTTCACCAATCTGCACCTCATGCTCACCAACGAGGACGAGCCGCCGTTTTTCCCGGTTGAGTTTCCCGATCAGCGAGCCAGAAGCGGCGCAGCCACCAACATTGAGTTTCCCGCCGCCATGGATCCGGAAGGCGATGCTCTGGAGTACACGGCCAGCCCCCTGCCCACAGGAGTTACCTTTACTTCGACATCGACCAGACGCTTCTTTACAGTTGCCAACACTGCTGTGCAAGGGTCATATGCGATCACGGTTACCGCCGCCGAGCAGGGCAATACATCCAATGCGGCATCGCAGAGTTTCATGTTGCAGGTGGTGGCAGTGGGCATAGTCGCGGATACCAGCGCCCTGACCGAGTTGGATCAGCATACGCGTTCGGCAACCTTCCAGGTGCAGTTGGGTTCGGCACCGACTGGCAACGTTACCATTGAATTGGCCAGCGCGCTTTCCGAGCAGTTGCGGGTTGCGCCGACAGTCATGATCTTTGACAGCGGCAACTGGAACACCGATCAGGCAGCCGAACTTGAACTGCTTGATGCAGCGCTCGAGGACAAGAGTGGTGCCAGAAGCATAGCGGTGACCGTTGCGGTGGCCGATGAGATGGCAAGCGACTCTGTCTACCGGATGGCGGCACCGGCGCAAATCAATGTACAGGTGAATATCGTCAATGCTGCGCCGGTGTTTAGTGCCCGGCAAAGCAGCAGATCGATATTCGAAAACATCAATGACGGTTCCTATCCGGCCGGCACCCGGGTAATGCTGCCGGTGGTGGCAACCGATGTCGACAACGATAACCGGGAGGATCTGACTTACATGCTGGTTGGCAGCAGCGATCTGTTTGGAGTCGACGAGGACACCGGCCAGATAACTCTCAGCGCCGAGAGCAGTTTCAACCATGAAGACAGCGATGTGGCCGGCACGATCACGATCAAGGTTGCCGACAACGAGCCGGAGGCAAGCCGCGGCCATGCGACGGTGACGGTGGCCATAGGCGTGGCAGAGTTGGACGAGCCACCGGTGCTTGCCGAACTTGAAAACCAGTACCTGATTGCCGGGGCAGGGGGAAGTTACCGGATTCCGGCTGCAACCGATCAGGATGGCGGGGTGATAAGCTACCGGGCGGCACCGTCATCAAGTGCAGTCGGCGCGCT
>JAPORI010000047.1:294-3203 GCA_026710225.1 Betaproteobacteria bacterium | reverse complement strand
CGAGCAGCATCCCGGCCGCTGACTGCGCCCGCACCCCGCCACTGGCGCTCATGAAGCCGGCGGCAGGGTTGTAAAGCAGCCGGCCGGCGGCAAGATCGATGTCTGATCCAATCACCCGTGCATCAACCACATCAAGGGCACCGTTATCGCCGCGGGAGACCGAAGCACCGTCGATTTGCAACCCCTCTTGGGCTGTGGCCGGCGCAAAACATAGAATCATCGTCAAAATGAAACCAGAATTGGACAAGCGGGAAAAACTTCTTGCTGAATGGATCAAGGGCATTGTCGGTGACGTAACTTTAATTCCGCTGGTAAACGACGCCAGTGCGCGCAGGTACTACCGGATTGCAGATGGCGAAAGGACAATTATAGCGATGGACGCGCCGGCACCGGAATCAGTGCGTGACTTCGTGGATATGGCAGAGCGGTTTGCCGATGCCGGATTGCGCACTCCGGCCGTGCACGCCTTTGAAGAAAACCTGGGCTTTTGTCTGCTCGAGGATCTGGGCGACGAGCTGCTTTGTAGCCACCCTGCCGACTCCGGGGCTTATCGCCAGGCCTGGCAATCCCTGTTGCGACTCCAGCGAGACGTTGATTCGAGCCGGCTGCCCTCTTTCGACCGCGCCTTCATGGCCCGGGAACTGGAATTGTTCCCGCAGTGGTACTGCGCCGAATTCAAGAGCCGGCCGCTGACGGCCGGCGAAGCCGATGCCTATCGCCAGGTATGCGAATATCTGATCGAGGCGCTGCTTGGCCAGGCACAGGTTGCGATGCACCGCGACTATCACAGCCGCAACCTGCTGGTTGTGGCCGACGGCATTGCCATCATTGATTTTCAGGGTGCGGTGCGCGGACCAATCACCTATGACCCGGCATCTTTTGGCAATGACCTGTACGCGTCAATTGAACCTGATGCCGAGAACGAGATGCTGGCACGCTTTCACGCCGATTCAATCCGGGAAGGTCTGCCGGTTGCCAAAGACCTGGGCGAATACCGGCGTCTATACGACTGCGCTGCTATCCAGCGGCTGACCAAGATTCTCGGCTTGTTCGTGCGCGTCAACCAGCAATTGGACAAGCCGCACTTTCTCGATTATCTTCCCGGCTGTGCACAGACGCTACAGGCAATTGCCTCCCGGTATCAAGAGCTGCAGCCGCTTGCCGAAATGATCGAGATCAGGCAATGAGCGCACCGATGGCAATGGTACTGGCGGCCGGCCGCGGCCGGCGGTTGCTGCCGATCACAGCAACCCTGCCCAAACCACTGGTTGAAGTGGCGGGTCGGCCGCTGATCGAGCACGCGCTGCTGCGGCTGCAGCGCGCCGGGATTAGCCGCTGTGTGATCAATATCAGCCATCTGGGCGAAATGATTGAAGCGCGACTGGGCGACGGCACGCGTTTGGGAATGCAGATATCCTATTCGCGGGAGGAGCAGCCGCTGGAAGTTGCTGGCGGCATCGCAACCGCCCTGCCCCTGCTGGGTGACAAACCGTTTGTGGTGCTCAATTCGGATATAGTTTCCGGATACCCGATTGAAAGGCTGGTTGAACTTGCTGGCAACTTTGCAGGGCGTCTCGGGCATCTGATCCTTGGTGCCAATCCAGCTCATCATCCGGCCGGCGACTTTTCGATCGTCTCCGGCCTGGCCCGACCGGCCGCCGAAAGTGAATCGCTCACCTACACCGGCTGCGCGCTATTTACACCGCAACTGTTTGCAGGTCTGCCGTCCGGCGGCAGTGCTGCATTGCGGCCGCTTCTTGACCGGGCGATAGCCAAAGACCTCATCAGCGCCGAGCATCACGACGGTGCCTGGATTGATGCCGGCGATCCGGCGAGGCTGGCTGCAGCCGAGCAACTGGCAAAAGAATTTTCCCGATGATGGGCTTGCGAATGCAAGCAGGCAGTGCAATATTGAAAAACTTCAGGAAAAATATATACAAAAGTTTCTGTGCTGCTAGTGAGCCGCCAACCAGAAAATTATCGTTGCCGCAACCGCGCAGTAAAGAACCCGCAGCAGCATCCGCCAGTACACCTGCACCCGCTCGAGAACAATCGTCTCGCCGGCAAGATCACCGGCGGCCAATGCTGCCTTTTCGACATCAACCTTGAAAAGCCAGCCGGCAGCTGGTGCGAAGTTTCCGGCCAGACAACACAGTCCGGCGAAGAAGCAAGCCGGCGGAAACTCGAGCAGCGCCACCAGCGGACTGTCCCGGTACTGGCGCTGAGCCAGACCGGAAAAGTTGCGGCCGGCAAAATACAAAACCGCTCCGGCTACACCAAGCAGCGCATACCAAAACAGCACCGCCACCAGATCGTGATGGAGTCTGAACGCGCACACCCCCAGCAGCCGGTTTGAGATGCGTTTCTCGCTATCCTCGATTACGACATCGGACGGCATCCAGGCCGCCACCGCAGCCAGGGCCTGTTCGCGCTCGTTGCAGTAGACTGCATCAGTAACCTCCTTGCCGCGGGCATAGAACTCATTGAGAGGAAGAAGACAGAAAAATACCAGAAAGGTCAAGATTGCCTGAGGCAGAAACTGATCGACGGCCAGATCGATGATGCCGGCCAAGGCTGCCGGCACCAGCAGAGCCGCCGGCCAGACATGCAGGCCATGTTTTTGCAGCCAGCGGTTCCAGATATCAATCGCGGAGCGCGCCTGACGGATGCCCAGATCGTTGAGCCACTGCATCTGGGCTGCCAGGAAAAACAGCAGCAGGGCCAGAACTTCCGCCATCCCTATTCCCGGACCGGATAGACAATATCGTCGTCGTCTACAACCTTGTCTGGCTCGGCACCAGCCTCCTCGTCACCACCTTCATCGCTACCCTCCTCTCCGCCGAGACTGCGCACTGCACTGGCCAGGGCAGTGCGCTTGCCGCCGAAATCACCGTTGGACATCATCAGCA
>JAPORI010000047.1:0-284 GCA_026710225.1 Betaproteobacteria bacterium | reverse complement strand
AGCAAATCACCTTCCTTTGCCTGGGTTGCAACCGCCTCCATGAACTTGTCCGGATGCGGATAAACCTCAGCCTTGCCGCCAAGCGCCTGCTCAACATCCCAGTCAACATATTCGGCAAGCACCATCGTCTTGGCGGCTCCCTCCAGACTGGGACCCAGCCGCTCGCGCCAGTGGCCGCTGCGCATGGTATGCGACTTTATCTCCAGTAGCACCACTATCCGTCGATCCGCATAGCGTTCGGCGGCGGCAGCCAGCGTAGCCGCAATCGCGGTCGGATGATGCGC
>JAPORI010000135.1 GCA_026710225.1 Betaproteobacteria bacterium | reverse complement strand
CATTGCGCAGCGCTATCCGGACAACATTGCACAAAATCGACCTGTTGTCATTGGCCAGACTACGCAGCCGCTGTTCAACAGCTGCAGACATCTCCTCTTTGCGCTCCAGGCCGGCCAGATCAACCTCAACCTCGCTCCAGACAACATCGGCAACATCCAGTGGCGCCAGGCTGACATCCGGCCGGCCGCTGGCAAAGTTGCAACCGACCAGATAGGCACCCTTTGCTCCGCTCTCCCGAAACTGCCGGCCCTGCAGGACGCCGGCATATGCAATCGGCGGCTCACCGGGTTCGGTAATCGTCTTGCGCTGGTGAACGTGTCCAAGCGCCCAGTAGTCGTATCCCCTGCTGCGCAAGTCATCAAGAGCGCAGGGCGCATAGCGATCGTGGCCGCCGGAATGTCCGGCCAGTGACGTGTGCAAGATGCCGACATTGAAATCGACACCTGCATCACGGCGCGGATAGCCGATGGCCAGATTATTCTCCTGATTGGCGCGCTCGTAACTTTGCCCGTGAATCGCCACCTTCAAGCCGCGGTACTCGCGCTTGACGCTCGTGGCCGCCGCAGATGCAAAGATGACCACATTGTCAGGAACGGTGTGTCGCAACTGTTCCTGCCAGGCACCGTGCAAGTCATGGTTGCCCAGCACGATGAACACATCAACATCGTTTTCGTGCAGCCGGCGCATCTGACCAATGAAGAAGTTGCCGGTACGCAAATCCTGCCAGTCGCCGTCCCAGATGTCGCCGGCGACGATCAGAAATGCCGCCTGAGCGGCAATGGTCTCGTCCACCAATTTGACCAGCGCCCGCCGGGAAGCCGAGCGAATGGCATCAGTGTGCTCGTCTCCATCCGGCAGGCCACGCAGCGGACTGTCCAAATGCAAGTCGGCAGCATGAACAAAGACAAGTTTTCCTCCCGACACGATATGATGCCCCTGCTTTTGAAAACTTCCCCGACCCGGCAAACTCAGTCAGCGCTTGTGCCGGTGGCAGAAAATTACTTGGCCTCCGACCAGCCGGCCTCGTCGATCGCCAGACGCTCGACTAGCGGCCGCCACCACTTTTCGTTTTCTTGGTACCACTTCACCGTCTCAGCCAGTCCTTGCTCGAATCCTATCTGGGTACTCCAGCCGAAATCATTGCAGAACTTGGACGAATCAAGCAGATAGCGCCGATCATGGCCGGGACGATCCGGCACGTACTGCTTGTACGATTGGTCAAGACCGAAGATGGCAAGCAGGCTGTCGGCAATGCCCTCGACGCTCTCCTCGTGACCGCTGCCGACGTTGTAGCGCGAACCTGTCTCCGCCTTGTTGAGGATCAGCTCCAGAGCCCGGCAATGATCATCGACATGCAGCCATTCGCGCTGGTGCAGACTGCTTTTGTACAAAGGGATTTTCCGGCCGTCAATCAGTCTGGTGGTGAAATGCGGTATCAGTTTTTCCGGATGCTGATACGGACCGTAGTTGTTGCCGCACATTGAAACGGTCACCGGCAGCTTGAAGGTCTTGGCATACGCACGCACCGCAAGATCGGCGGCCGCCTTTGATGCGTTGTAGGGAGTGTTGGGCAACAGCGGCGAATCCTCGCGAAATGTCTCCGGCGAATCAAGCGCCAGATCCCCGTACACTTCACAGGTGGAAATGTGATGAAAGCGCGCAACCTTGAAACGCCGCGCCGCCTCCAGCAGGGTCTGGGTGCCCAGAGCATTGGTGCGAAAGAATATGTCCGGATCCCGCACCGCACGGCTGTTGTGCGATTCGGCGGCAAAGTTGATTATGCAGTCGGGCCGGTGCTCTTCGAGCATATCGGCAACCGCCTGAAAGTCGGCTATCGACCCGGAAACATAGCAATATGCCGGACTGTCTGCACAATCGGCGACATTTTCCGGATTGCCGGCCTCATTGGGCAGATCGTAGTTGACTATCTTGTCATCCGGATATCTGGCCATCCAGTAGCGAATGAAGTTGCTGCCGATAAAGCCGTAGCCGCCGGTAACCACGATCGTCGCCATCGCTTTAGGCCTTTACGGAAACCAGCCGGTTGCCGGCTGGCAGGCTGCGCAGGTAGGCTGCGTAATTGGTGTTTTTTATCCGCCCGGCGATTGACTCAAGTTCGCGATCGTCTATCCATCCTTTCCGCCATGCTATCTCCTCAGGACAACAGATCATGGTGCCCTGCCCCCTTTGCACAGCGCGGACAAATTCGCTGGCTTCGGCGAGGCTGTCGGCAGTGCCGGTATCAAACCAGGCAGTGCCGCGCCCGAGAACTGTTGCGTGCAACTTGCCGAGTTCGTGATAGGCCTTGTTCAAGTCGGTTATCTCCAGCTCGCCGCGCCCGGAAGGCTTGAGCCGGGCTGCAAGTTCGGGGGCCTGGGAATCATAAAGATAAAAACCGGTGATTGCCAGATTGCTGCGCGGCTGGGTGGGCTTTTCAACAAGAGATACTATTTTGTGCTGCTCGTCGAGTTCCACTATGCCAAACTGCTCCGGATTAAGAGTCCGGGCTGCGAAAATGCCGGCACCTTCCGGAATCCTGCTGCTTTTTGCAATCGTCTCCGCCAACTGCGCCCCGTAGTATATGTTGTCGCCCAAGATCAGGGCGGAGCGATGCCCGTCAAGGAACTTCTCGCCGAGAATCATTGCCTGGGCAATTCCTTTTGGCTCGGGTTGCTCGATATAGTCGATGGCAACCCCCAAGTTGCTGCCGTCGCCAAGCAACTTCTTGAACATGCCAGATTGGCCGGCGGCGGTAATTACCAGGATTTCCCTGATGTCGGCAAACATCAGCATTGCAATGGTGTAGTACAGGATCGGCTTGTCGTATACCGGCAGCAGGGTCTTGGGCACCGCAAAGGTGACCGGATAAAGACGGGTGTTGCTGCCGCCGGCAAGCAGGATGCCGCGCCGGGGCGGCAACTGTTTTGGGGAGGCAGGCGGGGTAGCGGTCATCTCATTTGGGTGGATTTTGCAGCCAGACCGGCCGGACTGACATTATGCGGACTGCGATTCTAGCCTAGCCGGCAAATGAATTCACTGCATCTATTACCCGCCGGGTCTGCGTTTGGCTCTGCACCGGGCCAATCGGCAGACTCACCACCTCGTCGGCGAGCTTTTCGGCTACCGGCAGGCTGCACCCGGCAAGCGGCGTTTTGCGGTAGGCTTTCTGCCGATGCGGCGGGACCGGATAGTGAATTATCGTATCG
>JAPORI010000127.1 GCA_026710225.1 Betaproteobacteria bacterium | reverse complement strand
AGTATCCCCACTCACCCATCGCCTTTTCGACCACCGCCGACAGCAGGTGGATGTTGTTGGTCACCGTCGCCGGCGAACGGCCAACTTCCAGGCGCATGTTGCGGAACTCGGCGATGTCCTGGGTGGTCAGTTCGGCTAGGGCGATCTTGCCGAAGTGGCGGGTAAGCAGGGCGAGAATGTGCCGCTCCCGGGAAGCGCTCTTCTTGACGCCGGCGGTTTCCAGCGCATAGCGCTCGAACAACTCGGCCATGATCGTCTTTTTCGCCGCCCGCAGGTCCTCGACGATTCCCCGGTCGAACTGGCTTTCGATGTGCCGGCCCCAGATTTCCGCCTCCCGCTTGGTCGCAAACGCCTTGATCAGGGTGGGGCGGCCGCGCCGGCGAATCACCGCTCGCCAGCCGCAGTTTCTCTTTTGAATACTTGCCATGGTACAACTCCGTTAGTGGTTTGAAAGTCTCAGGCTCCATTGTACCACATTTGCACCTCAAAACCAAATATATTTTAGTAATATATTTTAGTCGGGCGGGGGTGTTGTATTGGCGGGGGAATCTGGTGGGCCCAGCAGGACTCGAACCTGCAACCAACGGATTATGAGTCCGCGGCTCTAACCAATTGAGCTATGGGCCCTGACGCGGCACTTGGCTGCAAAACCAACCAGATGCAACCTCCTAGTTTACATCAGCATCCCGCCATTTACCGGAATGGTTGCGCCGGTTATGTAGGATGCCTGATCGCTGGCCAGAAACGATACCGCCGCGGCCACTTCGTCGGCGCTGCCGGCTCTGCCCAGCGGAATGATTTGCAGCAGTCTCTTGCCCATTTCCGATTCCATTAGTTTGCTGGTCATGTCGGTTTCGATCAAACCCGGGGCAACTGCATTGACTGTTATCGATCGGGAAGCCAATTCCAGGGCCAGCGAGCGCACCAGTCCTTCCAGGCCCGACTTGGCTGCGCAGTAGTTGGCCTGACCGGCGTTGCCCTTGGCAGCCAGCACCGAGGTGATCATGATTATCCTTCCCCAGCGATTCTTGGTCATGTTGCGCAGGCAGGCGCGGGCCAGGGCGAACGGCGAGTCGAGGTTTACCAAAATCACCTTCCGCCAGTCCTCGTCGCTCATGCGCATTGCCAGCCCATCGCGGTTGATGCCGGCATTGCACACCAGCACATCAACCGGCCCGGCTGCTTCCAGCAACTGCTCGACGGAATTGGCCGTACCCGCCTCGTAGATTGCCGCGCTTGCCTGCCAGCCGTTGGCGGCAATCGTCTCTTTGATCTTGTCGACTCCGGCCTGGGAGGTTGCGGTTGCATTGACATGCATTCCGGCCTCAGCCAGTTGCCGGAAGATCGCCGCGCCAATGCCGCGGCTGGCGCCGGTTACCAGGGCGCGGCGCTTTTGTTGCTCAGCAGCCATGGCTGTCAAGGAAGTTTTTAATCATTTTTTCTCCGTGTTCGGTTGCAAAGGATTCGGGATGAAACTGGACCGCCTCGATTGGATCGCGCTGATGGCGGAAAGCCATCAACTCGCCGTCGTCGGCATGGGCGGAAAGTTCGACCGGCTGTCCGCCCAGCCCGGCTGCGTCAAGGACCAGGGAATGATAGCGCATTGCGGTTATCGGAGCGTTGATGCCGGTGAAGATGCCCTTGCCGTCGTGGCTGATTCGGCAGGTCTTGCCGTGCATCAGGTTTTGGGCGGCGACGACACGAGCTCCCCAGTGCATGCCGATTGCCTGCATGCCCAGGCAGACCCCGAACATCGGCGTCTTGCCGGCGAACGCGGCAATCAGTTCAAGCAGGATGCCGGAGTCTTCCGGTCGCCCCGGTCCCGGCGACAGGAAGATCGCCTCCGGCTTGAGTTTTGCAACCTCATCGATGCCGATCCGATCGTTGCGCGCAACATGCACCTTGCGCCCGAGCCGGCCGATGATCTGGGCGAGGTTGTAGGTGAACGAGTCATAGTTGTCGAGCAGGAAGATCATTTCTTTTTGTTTTTCCTTTGTGCCTCGGCCAGCGCCCGCAGCAGCGCCTGCGCCTTGTTGCGGCTCTCGGGAAGTTCGGCTTCCGGTGGCGAGTCGGCAACCAGGCCGCCTCCGGCCTGGACATAGGCGACATTGTCCTTGGCTATCATCGTCCGGATCGCAATGCAGGTGTCGGTGTTGCCGCGCCAATCAACATAGCCGACCAGTCCGCCATAAAGATTGCGGCGCACCGGCTCGAATTCGTTGATCAACTGCATTGCCCGCACCTTGGGCGCACCGGACAGGGTGCCGGCCGGAAAGGTCGAGCGCAGCGCGTCAAAGACGCTAAAGCGCTGCTCGTCAAGTTGGCCGCTTACCGCCGAAGTGATGTGAATCACGTGCGAATACAGTTCGGCGCGCATCAGCCAGTCGATTTGCACCGATCCGGTTTGCGCAACCCGGCCCAGATCGTTGCGGGCGAGATCGACGAGCATCCGGTGTTCGGCGAGTTCCTTTTCGTCTGCAAGCAGCTCGGTGACCAGTTGCTGGTCATCTTCGCTGCTAGTGCCGCGCGGCCGGGTGCCGGCAATCGGGCGCAACTGCATCTTTCCGTCGGCAACCTGCAACTGCATTTCCGGCGATGAGCCGAGCGCGGTGCAATCATCGAGCTTGAGGACAAACATGTACTGGGATGGATTTATCTTGCGCAGGCTGCGGTAGACTTCGAGCGGTTCGACGTTGAGCGGGGCCGAAAAACGCTGCGAGGGAACGATCTGGAATATGTCGCCGGCTTCGATGTGGCGCTTGGCGCGTCGCACCACTTCCCGATACTGGTCGGCTTCGAAGTTGCTGGTCAGACCGTCCGGCTGCGCGGCCGGTGCCGCCAAGCTGTCGCGTACTTGCGGAGGCTTGAAGTCGGCCGGCGCCATGACTTGCCCGGCGGTTTTCTCCAACTCGTCAATGATTTGATCGTAGAGTGCATTCGGGTTCTTGCCCTGCGCGGAACCGGGCGGCAGGCAGCGGGTGAGCAGCACTTCCGCGTGCAGGTGATCAAAGCAGATGATCGTCTCCGGGATCATGAACACCATTTCCGGCATCCCGATTGCATCCGGCTTGATCTTGCCAAGCGGCTCGAAGTTGTGCACGCAGTCGTAGCCCATGTAGCCGACCAGGCCGCCGGCCAGCGGCGGCAGGATGAGATTGGTCGGCCAGCGTGCCTGCCAGTGCTGCCAGCGCTTTTACAGCTCGCGCAGCGGATCGG
>JAPORI010000083.1 GCA_026710225.1 Betaproteobacteria bacterium | reverse complement strand
GAGGATGCGGATGCCGGTGCCGACAAGTTCAAGGCGCCCAAGCTGGCTATCCAAAAGGACGAAGAAGACAAGGCCAGCGACCGGCAAAGCAAGCGCAAGTCGCTGGAAAAGCCCAATTTGACCATCGGGCTGATCGACTATGAAGCTGCCTACAACATATTCGTGCCGGATGTGGTGCTTGACAAGCAGGCAGTGGTGGCGCAGAACAAGATGAATGTCAAGGTTCCCTACGCGCCGAGTCCGGAAAATCTGACCAAGGGCTTCGGAGAACTGATCTCGTCGGTCAAACGCATTCCGGACGGAACCTACGGACAGGAGCGCAGACTGTGCTGCGGCTATCTGGCCCTGAAATGGGCAAAGTATGCTGATGAACTCCATATGCCGGTGCTGGAAAAGTCGCTGCGCGAATTTGCAACGGTTCAGTTCTCGCTGGTCGGCAAGCAAAACCTGTTTCCATGGCTGCTGGCGGCGCTGTGGACGGCGGAAATCCAAATGGTCGAAGGCAAGCATGAACACATTGAAAAGTCGCTGACCGACATAACCAAGCGGGTTACCGAAATATCCGCCGATGACTACGAGGAATCGGCGCGCAGCCTGATTCCGGCGATGCTGGCGGTAGTGCTATGCAAGGCCGCCCGGCTGTCAAACAATGAACAAGGCGCGTCCGGATTCGAGGATTACGCGAACAAGCACATCAAGAAGCTCATTCCCGCCCATGCCAAGATAATCAATCTGGAAATGCTTGATTCCGACAACGATGACAAGTGGCAAAACAAGCCACAAGGATCGGGGATAAGCGACCAGCAGGTAAGCGAGAAAGTTGGCAAGGCGAAAGATTCCTTCGGAGCAATGGCCAACTAGGAGCCGCGCCTTGCCCATCGCGGCCAGATAGCAACGGCAAACAATAAGACTAGCACCTTTGCAGTTTTCCTGATGGGGTAGAATAGTTTTCGGCTTGACAATGGAAAAAGCAGCCGGCAGGCAGCAAAAAAGCTACTGGGCGATTAGCCAGCATCAAGCCTTCGCGGGCAAGACAGGGGAGTTTTGCCTGCGGCGATCGGCATTGACCAGGATGCACGAATGAAGGCGATTGCCCAGCCGGCAGTCGAATTCGTCGGCACCTTCTTTCTCGTTGTCGTCATCGGCCTGGTCGCAGCCAACGACGCAATCGGCACTCTGGCACCGGCTGCAATCGGGCTTACTCTGGCCGCGCTAATCTATGCCGGCGGGCATATTTCGGCCGCCCATTACAACCCGGCGGTAACTGCCGCCTTCTGGATGTGCGGCTGGTTCAAGAAACCAATGGGTGCGGCCGCATACTGGGCAGCGCAACTTGCAGCAACGCTGGCCGCAGTTGCGGTAATCCTGTTGCTGCGCGAGCGGCCCGATGCACTGTTACTGCAAGAGGGACCGCTATTTGTGGCGGAAACTCTTTTTACCTTCCTGCTGGTATTCGTAATTGGCAATGTCGCCCTGGCGGAAAAAACCGCCGACAATCATTACTACGGCCTGGCGATCGGCGCAACGGTTGCCGGAGCGGCCTGGGCGGTTGGCGACATCTCCGGCGCAGCACTCAATCCGGCGGTTGCGCTCGCCTTCGCAATGCTGGCAATGATTTCCTGGACTGATTTGCCAATTTATCTGGCCGCCCAACTGCTTGGTGCGGCCGTAGCCGTTGCCGTATTTCGTTGCACGACTTCAATGCGCTAGGCAGCAAGAATAAGCTGCAAGCCTGAGCGAATACTTGGGCAAGTATTGCTTTACGCCCCCACTATCAGAATTGATGCAATTTCCAAGCGTTCACCAAGCAAGCGAGTTACTGGCATCTGAATCAGGGCTGGAATGACATATCCTGAATCCATATGTGAATTTTACCTGTTTCTACCCCTTCCACACACAGGAATACATGTTTTTTCGTCATTACGGCCATAAAAAGACATTTATCCCGTCATTTTTCGGCAAAATGACGGGATAAATGCAAGCCAGCAAAACCGAAGTTTAATGGTCGCCTTCGCGCCCAACATCTGGCTCCCCAACCCTTATCCCTCCCAGAGCATCTTCACCGGCATGGCAAACAGGTTTCGCCCCGTCTGCATAATCTGCTCTCCGTCATGCAGGACAATCCCGCAAACAAACTTGTCGCCGCTAGCAGCAGCCCCCGGAAATCACGCAAATTCACACCAGCCACTGCCTTGACAGACCAACCGTCTTGACTGAACTGGTCTGGCAAAAATGTGCTACAATACGACTTTATTCCTTTTCCACCCCCCCCCTCTTTTGATGACATGGTCATAGTTAGTGATACAGAAATAAAGAATCGCCTCGATGAATTGCTCAGCACCGCCGAGAGTGGCCAGACCGTTGCGATCACCAGAAACGGCAAGGCAATATTACACATTGCCCCTGCCCCGAAATCCATTGATGATGCAAGCCGAGAGCGAGACATAGATGACTTGATTCGCCGCCGACGCGAATGGGAGCAATGCTCGGTGTCCAGAGAGAACATCTTGAAAGCCGTACACGAAGGACGCAAATGAAAATTGTCTTTGATGCATCTGCGACTGTTGACTGTCTGCTGCCTGATGGCAGAGAAGAGTACCTGCTTTTGATGAAAAAAACAGGCCAATCAACCCGATTATGTGGTATGCGGAATGCATGAATGCTTTCCTTGGCTTGTGGCGCGGCAAACAGATTAGTGAAGAAGTGTTTGCCAAATGCATTGAAAGCCTCAATCATCTGGGAGTGGAATTGGATATGCATCCAGCCGGAGTGCCGGCAATGGTGCTAGCCCGGAAACACAACCTGAATTTCTACGATGCGATGTACCTTGAACTGGCCAAAAGGCTTTCCGCTCCGCTTGCAACATTGGACAAGGCACTGATCAGAGCGGCGAAAGCCGAAGGGGTAGTGCTGGTTTATCAAAAAAAATAAATTTGGCTGTCTCAATCCATAGATATAATTCGAAATGGCTTAGCCGCGGTCAATTTGTCAGGCTTATTCTTTGCCGCCTCGGCCACTTTTGCCTTGTAGGCCGCCGAGAACCGTCTTCTTCTTTTTTGTCATTTACGGCCATAAAAAGAGACTTATCCCGTCATTTTTCGGCAAAATGACAGTAAAACACGAAAGAAACTGCAAGCCAGCAAACCGAAGTTTTGCAGCCAACGGTCGCCTTCGCACCCAACATCTGGCTCCCCAGGTTCGGTAGACCCTTATCCCTCCCA
>JAPORI010000217.1 GCA_026710225.1 Betaproteobacteria bacterium | reverse complement strand
CATCCTTGCTGTCGATGCTGGCACCGCCGGCGAAGCATCTTTCGATATCGGCCACGGTTGCCTGGGCAAAGAACTTGGCGGCCAGAAAGTCGCAGGCTGCATGGCTGGCTGCCGGCAACAGCGCGGCGAGGACCAGGGCAAAAATTGGGCCAAAGTGCCGCCGCAACAAGGACGCGTGCCGTTTCTTAATTTTCAGTTGGGCCGGTTTCATCAGCAGGCAGGGAACGGGAAAGTCAGCAACATCGATTCGGCATCTACTGACTAGCCCCCATATCGTACCACTGCGCCAGTTGCAGGCAGCGTTCAATCCGGTTTGCATCCGCCCCGGCCGGCATTTTCGGCTCGGTTTTCAGCCGCGCTACTTGCGCGCTGATTGTCTGAATGCTAGCCGGCGCAACCGGCAGGCCGAGGCAGGCCAGCACCTCACCGAGGCCTTCCTCGCTGGCCGCTTGCATGAAAAAAGGCAACTCGCTCGTGCCCGGATTTGCCCGCCCAAGCCAGGGCTGCCACCCGGACTCCGCCCCGTCGGTGAGCATCGAGTGCAGCAAAATCAGCAACTCGGCGCTGATGAGCAAATCGATCTTTTCCGCCGGCCGCCCGGTAATGAAATCAGCTACCTGCGGCGGTTGCGATTCGGCTGCCGGTGCCGGCGAGCCCAGGCAGGTGCAATTGTGCATCCGGCCGCGCCAGCAGTATTTGCGCGCCAGCAGCGCGTGCACCGAGGCAAAGCTGCGGTTGCGCACCAGCAGCGCAATCGCGTGCACGAACAGATCGTGGCAGCACAATCGGGCGAATGCTTTGCCGTCATCGTCGTGGTCGGCGGCGGCGAGCATTGCCTCGAATACGGCGGCCAGACAGGCGCGCCAGTCGGCAGCCTCTTCGCCGCGCGGCCTGAGTGCACTTTCCAGATCAAGCCACTCAAGCAGCTGGTTGCGCGCCTCTTGCCACTGACTGCCGGCTTGGCGATCATCGGCTGCCGGCGCGCCGGTCACCAGCAACTCGAATTGCTGGCCAAAGTGTTCGCCAAAGCGCCGCCGATGCAAGTTGGCAAGCGGACTGTTGGCAGTAAGCGATTCGATCAGCTCGGCGAAGCCGGAATCAGCCGCGACGATCCGGCGTGTCGGCTGCGGCTGCACCAGCGTTTCCTGGGCGCGCAACTCGTTCATCATGTCAGCCAGTGACACGATCTCAATCGAGCCGCGGCCGCGGTGCTTGAAGTCGCCGCCATGCACCAGAAAGCTGCGCGCCGGTTGCAGCAGGGCCAGGCACTTGACAAAATTGCGATCCGGGGTTGGATTGGCCGCGGCCTTGATTTCGATCGCCCACAGGCTGCCGCCGGGCTGGGCAAGCAGCAAGTCGATCTCGTTGCCGCTTTTGTGGGCGCGGAAGAAATAGGGCTTCCAGTGCCGGGGCAGCACCGAGAGCAGGTTGTCGATCACGAACCCCTCCCAGGCCGCCCCGCGCAGCCGCCCCGCTGCCGGCGTATCGCCGAGCGCGCTCAGATCGCAATGGGCGGCCGCGCAAAACAATCCGCTGTCGCAGATGTAATACTTCGGATTGCGAGCCACCCGCCGGGGAACCTGCATTGCATAGGAGGGCAGCTTGCGAATGATCATCATGTCTTCGAGATTGGCCAGCATTCTGGTAACGGTCTCGGCACCGATTTTCAGTTCGCTGGCCAGTTGCGCCTTGTTGAGGATGTCCTTTTGCCGGGCGGCCAGCAGCGTCAGCAACTGATCATAGTAATCAAAACTCAGCCGGCTGCCGTTGGCAGTCAGGGCGTCTTTTTGCACGGTCATTTCCAGATAGTTGCGGCGCCAATCCAGACTGTCGGCGTTGCTGGCTGCAAACAGGCTGCCGGGCAGGCCGCCGCGCTGCACCAAAGTGCCCTGATTTGTTGTCGATGCAACTTCCAGCCAGTTGAGCGGATGCATCCGCATCTGGGCGATGCGACCGGTGAGACCTTCGCTTTGTTTTTGCAGCCGGCCGGTAACCGAACCGAGCAGCAGGAACTTTCCGTATGGTCGGCCATCGGCGCGCAACTCGTCGATGAGCACCCGCAACTCGGAAAACAGTTCCGGCTTGTTTTGCACCTCGTCAATGACCACCAGCTTGTCGGCGTGCTTGCGCAGGATGATGCCGTGATCGTCAAGAGCATCCCGATCGGCGCGCTTTTCCAGATCAAAGATGACGCTGGGACGATTGGCAGCCACCTTGCGCGCCAGCGACGACTTGCCGGTCTGCCGGCCGCCGATCAGGGATACGGCCGGATTCCTGGCCAGCAGGGCTTCCAGCAGAGCCTGGGCCTGGCGCGGGATGTGTCTTTTCATGGGTAAATTATACCATGAAAAGGGTGAATTTCTCCGGTTGATTAAGTGTTTTTTCTCCTTTTTTGCTGTTTTTGGAGGTTTCTAGACGATGTTTTTGTCCAAAATGAGAATTTTTATTGGTTTCTCGTCAGGTGCCGAGTTGTAAATTATGGCAGCGGTAAAAATAGCCCGGCAAACAGGCGTCGGGCAGCCAACGGTGGCATCTAGCCGCAACCAGTTAGTTGGCTTGGCTGGCAGCATCTTTTTCCAGAGGTTTGCCGCTAGATAATGGGCGAAAGCATCAGATACAATGACAGACATGGCAACACAGCAGCGCTCTGATGACAACATCACCTTGACGGTGAAGGATTTTGGTCCAATCGCCGAAGCGCAGGTTGAGATGCGTCCGCTTACCGTCTTTATTGGCCCGGGCAACACCGGCAAATCGTGGCTGTCGGTGTTGATATATGCCCTGCACAAGTTTGCCGGAAACAACGGAGAAGATGGCATCCTCTCTGGTGCGGTTCGTGAGGCAATCGCCTCCACCCCCACCGGCCTTGATGACGCTCAAGTCGCGCAAATCAAGGAGACTTTGCTTGCTGACAAGATGATTGAGCAGTTGCTCGATTCCGGCAAGGAACGATCAGAAACTCTGACTGCGCAGCTGTGCCGTTGCTATGGTTGTGCTGGTATCGAAACTCTGGTGGCCAGAAATGCTGCTTGCCAATCGATCATAAATGTGCGCGACTCATCTGCAACCCTGCTTGAAATCGGCCTTACTGACAAGGCTTGGATAAAGCCGCCTGATCCGGCGGCATTGCGCCAGAGACTGCAAGAAGCTATAGACTGCACCCAAGACGATTGTGGTGAAAATGACATTCGCCGGTTTTGCATCATGTTGGCGCGCAAGTTTTCCTTG
>JAPORI010000260.1 GCA_026710225.1 Betaproteobacteria bacterium | reverse complement strand
TCCCCCGACCTTTGAAATCGTCCGGCTGATGCAAACTGCCATTTGTGCCGGCGGCATCAACCTTATCAGGGTGATATTCTAACACAATCCCCTGGTTGGGCCGCCCTGGCGTGTGCCTGCACCTGGCCGCAAGGTGCTGGTTTAGGTGCCGCTTGGGCGGCGGTCACAGTCTCGCTGCCCAGCCCAGTCCGCAAGGCCATGTGGTCTTGCCGCTCAACTGGCAAGCGAGCAACCCGCTAGCCGTTTTTGTCTTTGGGAATAAGGCGTTGCAACTGGCGAATTTGCCTGACCGCCTCAGCGTTGGTGAAAAGTTCCTCTCGCTTGATGCGGAAGCCGAACTTGTTGCAGTAGACGGTCATTGGTCCTTCCGTCAACTTCACCAGCTTGGAGCCGTCCCCAGTGGCTGTCCGGTCATCTGCCTTGTTGGTGCGCTCAGCGTTCATTTGCTTTATTCTTGGAGGGTGAGAATTGACAAGCAAGCCATTATATCAAACATGACTGGCGATCACAGAAGCGTTGTCAGGACAGTCAAGTGGCCGCATGGATGTTGTGGCAAGTGATTTGGAAAACTGCAATAGTCGCAGCACCTACTTCAAAACCATGTTTCTTGCTTTCCACGAGCGGGAAGCGACCGACTGGCGAAGCCAACTTATCATTTCACTTAGACACAAAGGGGCGAAGCATTCGATTCAGTTCCATCACATATTCCCTCAGAAAGTGTTGAAAAGCCATGATCTGCCGGATAACAATATAAACGACATATGCAACCTGGCCTTTATCAGCGGGGAAACAAACAGGAAAATCAGCGACAAGGAGCCGTCTATTTATCTTCCCGAGATAGTTGGCAAAATGGGACAGGATGCTTTGACCAAACAATCCATTCCCACCGACCTGGCTTTGTGGAAAGTTGAGGCATATGATGATTTTCTGGCTCGGCGCAGAGAGATGGTGGCCAAGCGTCTAAACGAGTTTCTAGGGCGATTGCCCGGTGTAGTAGCCACGGGAGAGGCAATATGCTACAATGGTGCCAGCATGGCGGATTGTGCAAAAGAAAGTGAAAAAAACTTGCCGGCGGCAGATATTGCCGTGGGCGGTAAATGTCCGTATAGCGGCGATCAGATCGTTTATGTTCGGGCTGGCCGCTTTTACATGACTCGGGACAGTTTCGGCGATTTCACGGCCATAGGCCTTGAAGACGGCGAAGTCTTGCACACTGGTTCAGACGGTCGTGAGGTCATTTGTGAGGCTATGCGTATGATTGGTGGCAGCAATCAGGAAAACAAATCCGATGACGAGGCTGTCGGAGCCGCTGGTGCCAAAGAGGGCGAAAAGACGCTGGCTGCCGATGTTGTCTATGGCGGCAAATGCCCGAAAAGCAGTGAGCCGATCATCCATGTCCGAGCCGACTGCTTTTATGTTACCCGTTCCGACGGCAAGTATTTCACCGCCCGGAATATCAAAAACGGCGAGATCGTTCATGTGCATTCCGACGGGCGCGAACTCATTTGCGATGTGGGCAGGCTTCTCCTCGACGAATGGAAAAACAGTTCCAACGACGAGATTGCCGGGAAGATTCAGGGCCGAATGAGATACAGAGTCGGCTGAAAGGGTGAGCGCGGCAGAAAGATTCGCAGCCACGCAACTTTCTAAGGCTTGAATTTGTCAAATCCGTAAAGCAGGGCCTGGTCTATGCTTGGTTTTATGTGCAGCTGATATCTGGTGCGCAGGATTTCTGGCGAGCGCAGATCGTCAAGGCTCATGTTCAGTCCGCTCAGGTAGTCGTCAACCTTTCTTGCGTTGGGTTGTTCGTTCTGGCTGTTGCATACCAGAGCCTGCCAGTGAGCCTGGGCAAGATTGTCAATCAGCGACTTGGACGGAATCCTGTTGGATTTAGCGCTGTTGGTCTCCTTGCTGGTCGGCACCAGATTCCACAGCTGGTCATGGCCAACCCAGTCAAAGGGCAGGAAGTGGTCCAGGGCAAAGTCGCCGGGATCGATTTTTCTGGCGGTGTAGATGCAGGAAAAGCCGGCACTGACTGCCGGTCGCCAGAACTTGCGCTGCTTCTCCAAACTGCTGCGCAATGCTGCCGGAGCTATCTTTTCAGCCAGCATCGGCACATTCTGGTTACGCCTTTGCAGGTAAAGCAGCCACTTGTGCAGGCACCAGCCCCTGACGATCGGCAGATTTGCCCGGATATAGTCTTTCCAGTCAGGGTGCAGTTCAATTGCCTTGTGGGAGGTGCCCTGCACAATGCAATACAGCGGCCGGACACTATCAAAGCATTCGCGGCTGAGTTCCTCTATTCGCTCATTTTTCTTGCCATCAGGCAGGCCTCTGAGCTGTTTGGTAAACCATGGCGTGAGCAGGCGATAGGGTGCATAGCGTATAAGGGTGAGTTTGCCTACCGCCTCTGATGCAGAAAAATCATCGATCTTTCCTTCAAAGACGGTGACAATCGTTCTGCCTCTTTTGTCTGACAGGTCTTTTCTTTGCTCAAATACCTTGCCAACCATTCTGTTGGTATCGTCCAGCGTCCCAAATGATAGCCGGTAGCGGCGCAAAGGCTCGGCGGCGTCCAGCAGCATCAGCATTTGTAGTTGAGGGTAGGTAAGGCTGCGCACTTGGGGGAATTTTTCCACCCAGTCAATGATGGTGCGCAGCAGCAGATATTTGTATGAGTTGGTCTTTGAGCGAAATATAGCCTCAAGCCGGCTGATTTCCAGATCGTCGGCGGGCGGAAGTTTGTTGGGATTATGAAGTATCAAGTTGTCTCATTCTATATGATAAAATTTTGCCATCAGTAAAACAATCACGATAATTGCGAATAAAAAATTATAATGACTTCCCTTTCTGGCGAACTTAAAAAATTTGAAGAATTGCACACCCAGCCTCACAAAGTGCATAAGCCGATTCTGATTTTGATGATGCTTGCTAGGCTCAAGAGTGAAGGCACGGGGGCTTTGAGGTTCAACGAGATTGTTCCAGTTTTGAAGCAGTTGCTGAAACTATTTGCAACAAGTGATGATGTGCGTTATCCATTTTGGTGCCTCCAATCAGATGGTGTTTGGAGAGTCGCTGTAAGCCGCGAACTTGTTTTTCCTGAAAAGAAAGGCAATTCTGATTCTCCCTTGATGAAAGCCTTGCGCAAGCACGATCCTATTGCTGGCTTTGCCCCACCGATTATCAAGGAATTCAAGGCGGCGGCGAAAACTATTGACCAAGTTGCTGATTAT
>JAPORI010000012.1 GCA_026710225.1 Betaproteobacteria bacterium | reverse complement strand
ATCGCCGACAATTTCTTGCAGAAAATCATTCTCAATACCAGCGAGTACGATGTGATCGCGACGATGAATCTCAACGGCGACTACATATCGGATGCGCTCGCCGCCCAGGTCGGCGGCATCGGCATTGCTCCCGGTGCCAACATTTCCGATGACTATGCGGTTTTCGAGGCCACTCACGGCACCGCTCCCCGCCATGCCGGCAAGGACAAGGTCAATCCCGGTTCGCTGCTGCTGTCGGCCGACATGATGATGCGCCACATCGGCTGGGTGGAAGCCGGCCAGTTGATCGAGGCGGGCATGGCCAAGGCAATTGCCGACGGCCAGGTAACCTACGACTTGGCCAAGGAGCGCGCTGATGCGCAGGTGGTGTCGGCCAGCGGCTTTGGCAAGCAGGTTTGCGCGAACATCGAAAACCGGTAACCGGCGTCAAAATCATTGGCTGGGCAGGCCCAAGCGAGGGTCTGGGATGATTTGATATGTTATAATATAACATTAATGGCCAAGTTATCCGCTTCCCAGTCTCGATCGCGCAAGTCGGCAGACAAGCGCGAGGCGGTTTTGCGTGTCTTGCACCAATCCGACCGGCCACTTACCGCCTATCAAATCCTCGCCCGGTTGCGCGGCGACTCGATAAAAGCGCCCACCACGGTCTACCGGCTGCTTGAGCAGTTGATTGGCGAGGGGGAAATTCATCGCATCGAAAGTATCAATTCCTTTGTCGCCTGTGACAAGAGTTGCCATTCGGACCGGAAAAAGGCGGTGTTTTCGATATGCGAAGAGTGCGGCAAGACCTGCGAATTTGCTGACGATCAGATACTGGCCATTTTGCTTCGGCAGGCGCAGATGCTCAACTTCGAGTTGCACTCGACGACGCTTGAAATGCGCGGCCGGTGCGCTTCCTGCGCCGGCAAGGCTTAGGGCAAATGTTGCTCAGTTTGCAAAGGCGCCTGCTGTACGCGGCTGCCGCGGGTGCGTTCCTGTGGCTGCTTGCATGGTGGGCGCTGTGAGCATCGGTAGCGATTCGGCTGCGATCGTCATTGACGATCTGACCTTAGGCTACCAGCGCCATCCGGCAGTGCATCATGTCGACTGCCGGATAGAGACCGGCAGCCTGACCGCCCTGATCGGCCCCAACGGGGCGGGCAAGACCACCTTGCTGCGTGGACTGGCCGGTGAGCTGGCTCCCTTTACCGGCCAAATCACCAGCAATTCGGCCGGCAAGACGGCATTCCTGCCGCAAATGCACAACATCGATTTTGCGATCCCGCTAAGTGTCGAGGAGGCGGTTGCGATGGGGCTGTGGCAACGAATCGGCATCGAGAAAGGCATTGGCAAGCACGAGCGGCAAATGATTGCCGACGCCTTGCAGGCAGTCAAGCTCCGCCCCGGTGACCGGCGCCAGCTGGGGGAGTTGTCCGGCGGAGTTTTGCAGCGGGTGCTGTTTGCCCGCATGATGCTGCGCGATGCGGATGTGATTTTGCTTGATGAACCCTTTCAGTCGGTTGACGAACGGACGACAAGCGATCTGCTTGATGTCGTTGTTCGCTGGCACGAGGAGGGCAAGACCGTAATCGTTTCCCTGCACGATCTGGATTTGGTGCGCACCCGTTTTCCGCAGGCCATGTTGCTGGCCCGCGAACTGCTTTGCCACGGGCCGGCGGCAAAGATAGCCACTGTTGCCAATCTTGAACGGGCGCGCGGCATGTGCGCCGGATTTGATGAAAAAGCCAAGGTTTGCGAGCACAAGTCGAAAATGCCCGGCTTTGCCGAAAATCCCAATGAGCGCGCCAGCGGCGTTTCGAGCCCATCCTTGTATGGAAACTAAGGAGGGCAAGATGCTTGGGCAAGTCGTTGCTGGCAACAAGAATGGTTGCCGCAAGTCGGGGAGAGTGCGTTGACCGGTCTTTCGATTTCGGCCTTTCACGAATATGCTTTCATGCGCCATGCGCTGGCCGGTTCACTGGCGGTGAGTATTGGCTGTGCGCCGCTGGGAGTGTTTCTGGTGCTGCGGCGCCTGAGCCTGGCTTCCGATGCGGTTGCCCATGCGTTGCTTCCGGGCATTGCAGTTGGCTACCTGCTGGCCGGTTTCTCGATTTTTGCGATGCTGGTAGGCGGGATTGTCAGTGCCATGGTGGTTGCCTTAACGGCCGGACTGATAAGCCGGTTGACCATCCTGAAGGAAGATGCCAATCTTGCCGCCCTTTATCTTGGCTCGCTGGCGCTTGGAGTGCTGCTGATTTCCCTGCGCGAAAACCGGGTTGACTTGCACAGTATCCTGTTTGGCAGCGTTCTGGCCATAGGCGATAGCGGACTGCTTCTGCTGGTTTCGGTTGCCAGCATTTCCCTGCTGGTGCTGGCGGCAATCTACCGTCCGCTGCTGCTTGAATTTGCCGATCCTTCGTTTCTGCGCCAGATCAGCCGCAGCGGCATGGTTGCATACTTTGTCTTTATTGTGCTTGTGGTGGTTAATCTGGCCAGCGCCAGCCAGGCGCAGGGAACCTTGCTGGCCATATCGGCAATGATCATGCCGGCGGCTACAGCCCGGTTCTGGGTGGCGTCGGTCGGATCAATGATTGGCGTGGCCATGTTCATTGGTTGCGCAAGTTCGGTGGTTGGTCTGACCGTATCGCTGTATCTGAATATTCCTGCCGGCCCGGCAATTGTTATGGCTGCGGTGATTTTCTACTTGCTTTCGCTGGTGTTCGGTTCCCGGGAAGGGCTGTTGGCCCGCTATGCCCCGCGCCGGCATCTTGCTGCCTGATATTTATTACCATGGAGATTATCAACATGAAACCGAAACCTCTTCCCGGCAGAATTGCTACTTTCATTTTTGCATCCGCGTTTTGCTTTGCATCCGGGGGGCATGCTCAAGAGCCCATTAAAGTGGCTGCCTCATTCAGCATTCTTGCCGATCTGGCCAAGCAGATTGGTGGCGAGAGGGTCAAGGTGGAATCTATTGTGCCTGTTTTGGGAGACATGCATACCTATCGGGTCAAGCCGCGCGATCTTGTTGCAGCCAGCGAGGCTGATGTTCTGGTTCTCAACGGCCTGGGGTTTGAAGGTTGGCTGGAGCGCATCGTTGAAATGAGCGAGGGCAAGTCGGAAGTGGTTGTTGCCAGCGATGGAATCCCCAATATCATTCATCTAAGTGCGGATGATGTTCATGATCATCATCATGGACATGGACATGGTCATGGAGGTGTACACGATGATCATGACGACCACGATGATCATGACGATCATGACGATCACGATGATCA
>JAPORI010000167.1 GCA_026710225.1 Betaproteobacteria bacterium | reverse complement strand
GCATCCCCGCGCGCAGGCTGAATTGACAAGTCTGCTTGCCCGGATCGCGGGCAGAAACCCCGGCAAGTTCAGGTTCCTTATCGAAACCCACAGCGACTTCATTGTCGACAGAGCCAGCATCGAAATCAGAAACAAGACCATTGCGGCCAAAGACGTATCGCTTGCTTTCTTCAACATGGAAAAGGCAAGTGCGAAAATAGCCAATATCGGATATGATAATTCGGGAAACCTGATCAATGTTCCGAACGGTTACCGAAAATTCTTCAATGATGAAACCAACCGCTTCCTGGGGCTGAACTAAACCGGCATGTGCATGATAGTCGACGCCAACGCATGGCACAAGTTTCTTGCTATCGCAAATGCCGATGCGAAGCCAGTACGCCAATGGCTTGACAGACAAGGCGGAAAAATCGCATATTCTGAAGAAACTTTCCAGGAAGTTCCCACAAGTGCGCAAAGACAACTGCGCGCATACAAGCAGGCTGGGAAAGCAAGACTTGTACAGCCCGAGGAAATCACCGGCTACATCAACAAGAGTGGCAAGTATGCAAGGCAACGGGAAACTGCCAAGTCAAACGATCTGCCCATACTTGATCTTGCAGCTTGCATAGCCAAAGGCAGAGGCAGGGATTGCGTTGCCCTGTGGACTGAAGATGACGATCTTGTCGCTGATTTCAAATCGATGAAACTGGGCAGAGTATACGCAGGCAAGCAGCATAAGAAGTATGTTCTGGGCCAGACCAAGTGTGCCTAGAAACACTGCCCTGCACATGCCGAATTGCTAATCGATTCTGGCAAATTCAACGATGCTTGCCAGTTGCTCAATCCGCTCAGCCCGCCTCCCGATACCCGACCAACTCCTGACTGATTGCATCACTGATGCCCGGCTCGGTAACTGCGTGCCCGGCACCCTCGATTATCCGCAACCTCGATGCTGGCCAGGCCTTGTGCAGTTGCCAGGCTGATTTGAGCGGCGTAACCACATCCATGCGCCCGTGGATGATCGTGCCCGGGATGCCGGCAAGCCGGCCGGCATCGGCAAGCAGTTGATCGGCCGGGTCAAAAAAACCACCGTTGGCAAAATAGTGAGCCTCGATGCGGGCAAAGGCCAGTGCAAACTTGTCATCTTCTGCCAGCCGCTGTCTTTCGCGATCGGGAAGCACCGACAGGGTGGTCAGTTCCCAGGCGCTCCAGCTGCGGGCGCAGCGCAACTGAACCGCCCGATCATCTCCGGTCAGCCGACGGTAATATGCAGCAAGCAGATCGGAGTGCTCGGCTTTGGGGATCGGATCGATAAACTGCTCCCAAAGATCCGGATAAAGCCAGTTGGCGCCTTCCTGATAGAACCAGGCAAGCTCGGCCGGACGCAGCATGAACACGCCGCGCAGCACCAGAGCGGTTACCCGCTGCGGATGCCGCTGGGCATAGGCCAGCGCCAGAGAACTGCCCCACGATCCGCCGCACACCAGCCACTTGTCAACTTCCATCATCTGGCGCAGCCGCTCGATGTCGGCAACCAGATCCCAGGTGCTGTTGTGATCAAGCGACGCGTGCGGAGTTGACTGGCCGCAGCCGCGCTGGTCAAACAGCAAAACCCGCCAGCCGGCATCAAACAAGGCGGCGGTAAAGCGCTGCAATCCGCCGCCGGGACCGCCGTGCAGATAGACGGCCGGCGGCCCTTGCGGGTCGCCGAATTCCTCCCAGTAGATTTCGTGGCCGTCGCCGACGGCCAGCCGGCCGCTGCAGCGCGGCTGCGGCTTGGCGTCGCTAATCAAGCAGCGTTGCGGATGCCCGACACGCTCGAAAAGCCGCGCAATTCAATTGCAAACTCGCGCAGGGCGTTGATGCCGCTTTCCTCGGCGGCGTGGCACCATTCGCGCAGCCGTTCAATAAGCTGTTCGGTGCTGGCCTCCCGGTCCTCCCACAACTGGGCGAGATCGTGGCGGAACTTCTCCAGCCGGCGCAGCGTCTCGCTGTCGTCGATGATCATGCGCAGCGCCTCGCGCTGCTCGGTGCCGATTCTTGATTCCCGAAACGACAGCCATTTCTTGATCGCCGGGCTTTTGGGTACGGCTACTCCAAGCTTGCCGCTGAGCTTGGCTGCTTCCTTGCTAAACGTGCTGCGCACCTTGTCGGAAAAGCGTGCTACAACCTCGAAGCGATTGGCAATCACCGCATTGAGCGTGTCCAGATCGCAAATCGGATTGCCGCCGCCGAGCAACTGCGGTGCCACCCGCTTGACTTTGGCCAGCCGCAGCGTTTGCAGGATGCTAATGTATGTCCAGCCCAAATCAATCTCGTACCAGCGGCTGGAAAGCTTCGAAGAGGTCGGATAGGCATGATGGTTGTTGTGCAACTCCTCGCCGCCGATCACCACTCCAAGCGGCACGATGTTGCGGCTCTCGTCGGTGGTCTGGAAGTTGCGGTAGCCCAGATAGTGGCCAACGCCATTGATCACGCCGGCCGCCCAGAACGGGATCCAGATCATCTGCACCACCCAGATCGCAGCGCCGGTCAGGAAGCCGAACGTTACCACATTGATCGCCAGCATGACGATGATCCCGACCCAGTGCCAGGGGGTGTAGATCTTGCGCTCGATCCAGTCATCCGGACAGCCGTAGCCGTATTTTTCGATGGTCTCGCGGTTGTGCGCCTCATCGTTGTACAGAAAGGCTCCCCCGAACAAAACCTTGAGGATGCCGTGCACCTGCGGGCTGTGCGGGTCATCCTCGCTTTCGACCTTGGCGTGGTGCTTGCGGTGAATCGCCGCCCATTCCTTGGTGACCATCCCGGTGGTCAGCCACAGCCAGAAGCGGAAGAAATGGCTCACCAGCGGATGCAGTTCAACCGAACGGTGCGCCTGATTGCTGTGCAGATAGATGTTTACCGCCGCGATGGTGATGTGCGTGAGCGCCAGGGCTACCAGCACACAGCCCCACCAGGGCAGGCCGGCCAGGCCGCCAAAAAGAAGAGTTTCGTGAAGTTCCATGTTTTCTCGTGTCTAACTTGGGCAAGAATGAAATGCGTCCTCGATTAAGGATGGTATTTTAATCGATCCGCCGCAGCCAAGAGCGCATCGGCGACGCCGGGGGCGCTTTTGCCGGGCAAAAGCGTATACACCTTACAATGGACGGTTTTCCAACTCATCAGGAGACTGTTGCCATGTCCGAAGAAAAGCCGTATCGCACCTTCATCTGCCAAGTATGCGGTTATGTGTACGACGAGGCCAAGGGAGACCCCGACGAAGGGTTTGCCCCCGGCACCCGCTGGGATGACATTCC
>JAPORI010000226.1:2090-3301 GCA_026710225.1 Betaproteobacteria bacterium | reverse complement strand
CCCCCAGCGGGTTTTTCAAAAACGCTGCTGCCGCAAAAAATGCCGCCGCCGCATAGAACTCGGAAAGCGCATGCGAAGCAAACACGATGAACTCGTACCAAAAACAGCACACCAGACATGCTGCCCGGGCAACTTTCTCGCCGATCAGTCGCCGGCACAGTACATATGCACCGACCGGGATCGTCATTGAAAGGGTGACATTGAAAACTTTCATCGCCGGAATGTAGAAGTCCGGATGACCTAGCCCGAGCGCATCGCATACGAAAAGCACCAGCGCTGGCAGCGCTGCTATCAGCCAGGTGCGGGCACCGACATCGTATTCCCACGGAATGTAGCCATATCCGAACACAAGCCGGTGAGCCTGCTCCAGATACTGGCCAATCTCGTCAGCACGCAGAAAATAGTCGCTGGATAGACCGGCCAACAGGCGCAGCAGCCAGGCTGCCGCCAGCAGCCACGGCAACAACTTCCAAACCGGCTCATCACGGCGTTGCCAGGCACCTGCCAGCCCTGCCAATACTCCCAACCTGTCTGTGCCAGTTGCACTTGAAAGGCTCTGCCTCCAATCACTGGAAACCGCCCCCGGCAAGCCATTCTGATTCTCGTCACTCATCAGCAAACATTGATATTTTACCGCTCCTCTTACGATTTCGCCGATTCCTAACGACAAATTCGCACCGTTTTTGCCAACCACCCTCCAAAGATGATAGAATATCACTTGCAGCCATGCTGGGCAGAAAAACCACCAACTGTGAGTTTTGCTGCTACGGCATGCTTCCACTGCCTGCAAAGCCAATCAGGCGCAGGCCATTCTGGAAGGCAGATTGCCAGGCAGTTGCACTTGTTTCAATACGCAGCATCTGACCGGCGTCTTGCTTTCAGCCCTTACTCTACAATCGATGAAAAAGATACTGCTCAATGCATCAAACCCGGAAGAAAAGAAAATCGCAGTGCTCAGCGAAGGCAGGCTTTCCGACTACATTTCCTACCTTCCAGGCACCGAAGACCGCCGCAACAACATCTACCGCGGCATCGTCAAGAAAGTCGAGCCGTCGCTTGACGCCTGCTTTGTTGACATAGGCGACAGCAAGAACGGCTTTTTGCAGGTAAGCGAAATTGACGAAAGTTACCTGAAAGGATCGCCGGAACAGCCGCTCAACGAGCGCCTTGAGCCGGAAACCCCGATCAAGGTGCAAATCATCAAGGACTCG
>JAPORI010000226.1:0-2061 GCA_026710225.1 Betaproteobacteria bacterium | reverse complement strand
ACCCGCATCAAGCTGATGGGGCACTGGTTGCTGCTTGAAGTGCTGCCCCGCACCGCCAGCGGCCTGATGGTTACCCGCGCCGCCAGCGGCAAGGAGAAGGCTGACATCATGGCCGGCAAGGATTCGCTTTCGCCACCGTCAGGCATGAACCTGATCGTGCGCAGTTCCGGCCTTGACGTCAAGTCCGCCGACCTGATCTGGGAGTTCAATTCCTATCTGTTGCCGCTGTGGAAAAAGATTGGCGAAGTCGCCGAGCAGTTCGAAGGGCCGCAGCTCATCTACAATGACATGGACATAATCAACCGCTGCGTTCGTGAACACTTCACGCCGGCGGTAACCGAACTGGTATGCGACAGCGACAACACTGCCGGGGAGGTAAAGCAGTTGTTTGAGGCGATCATGCCGGACATGGCCAACCGGGTAACCGCAGTGGCGGCCGACGCGGCGCTGTTTGACGAGCGGGTACTCGGCCAGATCGATGCCCTGCTCACCCGGGAGGTGCTCCTGCCCTCGGGAGGGGCGCTGGTCATTGATGTCACCGAGGCGCTGGTCGCAATCGATGTCAACTCGGGGCGTAACCGCGGCCAGAGCAACATCGAGGACACTGCCTTCAAGACCAACTGCGAGGCGGCCGAGGAAGTAGCCCGCCAGTTGCGGTTGCGCAACCTGTCGGGCATCATCGCCATCGACTTCATCGACATGGAAGTCGAGGAGAACAAGACCAGCCTGGTAACCAGTTTCAGCAAGGCGTTGCGCCGGGATCGGGCGCAGATTCAGGTCGGTTCGCTGTCCGAATTCGGAATTCTGGAGATGACCCGCCAGAATATCGGCCGCGCCCTGCACGAGGCGCATTCGACTCTGTGCAACAAATGCGGCGGCGTCGGACGGATACCGACGGTTCGCTCATTCGTCCTGCATCAGCTCGACAAGCTGCACGATCTGTGCATAAAGCGCAAGCAGTGCGGGATGGTTACCATGCTCATGCCGATCGAGCCGGCAACCTACCTGCTCAACGAGCACCGCGGCGACCTGCGCCGGCTCGAAGAGCAGTTCGGAGTCGACATAGTCATCGTCCCTTCCCGCAATCTGGAAATGCCCGAGGTCAATGTGCGCATAGACAAGGTCTCTTCGCTAAGCACGGCCGGGTCATCTTACGATTTGGGCAAGGACGACAAGAGCGAGGCCTCCGCCTACCGCGATCAGCAGACCGCACGCCGCCAGGCGGTGCCGGCAATTTCAAACTACAAGCCCGAACCGCGCCGCCGCCATGGCCAAGCTGCTGCCAAAACCGCCCGCGCTGCCCCGCAGAAGCAGGCTCCCCAGCGCAAGGGGATCATCGAATCGCTGTTCGGAATGTTTCGCACCAGCGACGAACGCCAGACAAATGATGCCACCGAGCCGGCGCAAAAAAGGAAGCGTCCCCAGCAACAGCAGGGCCGATCCGCTCGCCCAGGCAACGGCCCGGAAAAAGAGGTTGCCGGCATGCCGCCCCGCAAGCGCAGCGGCCGGCGGCGCGGTGGCCGGCGCAACCGACCGGGATCGGGCAGCGAATCAACTGGTGCTCAATCGCGCCAGCCGCGCGAGGCAGCAGCCGGCAAAGCGGAGCGAAAGGAAAATGCGCCTAAGCCGGCCAAAACCGGCAGTGGCGAAAAAAAGCCGCAGCCAACCACCGCAACAACTAGCGCTTCCCAGCCCCAGCCGCAAAATCCAACACCGGCGGCCAAGCGCTATGCACCGCGTCTGGCACCCCGCAACAATGCCCAGGCAGGTCACAATTCCGCTTCCGGTGCCGGATCTTCCGGCCCGACTGCCAGCCCTGGCAAAGATGCCGCAACCAAGCCGGCCGCGGCAAAAAAAGAGGAAGGCAACAAGAGCGCTCCCGCATCGGCCGATCAGGGCTGACTTGGCGAGTTTTCCGGCAACTTCATGAGACTGCAAATCTGCCAGCATAGCTCAATGGCAGAGCAACTGTTTTGTAAACAGTAGGTTGGAGGTTCAAATCCTCCTGCTGGCACCGCTTTTAGGCGGCGCTGGCGCGTTCAGATGCTCTCCCTCCAGATC
>JAPORI010000207.1 GCA_026710225.1 Betaproteobacteria bacterium | reverse complement strand
AAGCAGCTTTATACGCTCAATGTGCGGGCTGACGACTCGGCAACGCCGTTTATTCCTTCAGGTTCTGTGCAATCGTCAGACCGGTCAATCGTGATCAGGGCGGTGGAGCCGATGGCGCCGGGTGCCTCCCGGGCCGAGAATACCGGCGATGCCACCACTGCGGCGGATACGGTTATCGGCACCGCCACCGCCCCGGACAGCGCCAACCTTACCGCACCGATCGTCTATAGCCTGCAATCCGGCGACACGACCGGCTTTGGCATCGACAGTTCCACCGGGGTGATTTCGCTTACCGCCCCGATCAACTTCAACTTCGAAACCAAGGCTGCATACACGATCGGCGTCCGGGCAACCGGCGCGAGCAGCAGCGGCACCGCCGACATCGAATTCATTCTTTCCCTCACCGATGTTGACGAGCCGCCGGTGTTTGTCGATATCTTAAGCCGGATTGTGGCCCGAGAACTTCTTGGCACAGCTAACTCCCGCAACACGCTTACCTTGTATAACCCGGCCAGCGACCCGGAGGAAACTCAGATAACTTACAGCATTGCCAACCGGCCGTCCTGGGCCAGCATGACGAATCCTGCTACCACCAGACCGCTTATTGGCGTGTCAGGCAATCCGACCGGCGTGGCGCATACGATAACCGTTGTCGCAACCGATACCGGCGGCCAGAGTGCGCAAAAGGAGTTCAAGCTGTATGTTCTGACTGGCACCAACCCAACCCTTACCGGCTGGAAGGTCGAGAATGGGCAAATCAGGTTTGTCTACAATGAGGATATCTGTGCAGTAAAAGATGACCCTCTCTTGGTTGCTTTTGGGAATATGGGCACCTTTGCCAGCGTGCAATCACAGGATATATTTGCTCGTTCCGGCGGTTACACTAGCATTATTCCCCGAACCGCTTGTGGACAAAGCGCGTTTCAAAACACAGATGGATATAGCGCCAGAGAATTTTATGCGGGAGTTTCGCTTTATCCGAGTTTTGACTTGAGTCAGGACGGTCGTATTGAGGCGTTCTTTCCGGTTCCGCCCAACCCATTTGATTTCTGGGTCAGAGACATCAGTGAATTTGGTTATGTAACGGTAGACAGAGGGGAAGAATATGAATTTATTCAGTTTGACGATGTCACCAGAAGGACATTCTCCCTTTTGTATCAGGTCAGCACGATAACCGTAACCGTCCCGGAAGGGGTCATTGCCGCCAACACATCAATAGCGACCGCATCGATAGCCACCGGGATTGCCGGTGCCGTCTGGTCGGTGGTGCCGACTGCCGAAAGGGCGGCCGCGCTTACCCCGGTTTCCGGCAGCGAGACCAGCAAGGCGGCGATAGCGCTCGATGCCGGAGTGACCCTCGATTTCGAGAACGATGATGCATTGTTCGCCCGGCTTACCATTCTGGTCACCACCGGAACTTTCGCCAGAACACAGGCTAGTGCTGGTAATGACATAGACACCTACAAGGCAGCCGAGATCAGGATGCAGCTGCGGATCGGCAATGTTGACGAGCCGCCGGTGTTTGCCGACGATGCTCTGGTTGATCGCGAGTTCAGC
The DNA here is from genome assembly GCA_026710225.1 of Betaproteobacteria bacterium. Lineage (GTDB taxonomy): Bacteria > Pseudomonadota > Gammaproteobacteria > Tethybacterales > Tethybacteraceae > JAPORI01. Next base: position 1,764 of record JAPORI010000207.1, on the reverse strand, counting down.
AACGCCGCCGAGCGCACCTTCGCGCTTGCCGCCACCGACCCGGAAGGCCAGGATGTGTCCTTCACTGCAACTCCCGCCCCGCCGAGCGGGATTGCTCTGGCCGCTGACGGCACCTTCACGGTTGATGCCGGCACCACGGCCGGCGAATACATTCTCACCATCCGGGTTGAGGAGACCGGCAACAGCAACAGTTTCACAACCGGATCATTCACTCTCGACATCGTCGACGGCGGCCGGATCAGTTCCGATACCAGCGGCAAGTCCGATCTGACCGATATCAATGCCGCCGGCCGTTCAACCGAGATTTCGCTGTCTTTGAGCCGCGAACCGGGCGGGGTGGTTACCCTGACCATAACCGCTCCCACCGATGTGGCGGTTACTCCGACGACGATGGAGTTTGCCGCCGACGATTACAGCACCGCCCAGGTGGCGACCTTCATGCTTAGCGGCACCGGCCGGGCGCGCACCGATTTAACCCTGGTCACGATGACGGTTGCGGTCCATGATCCGACCAATGCCGATCCCGAGTATGCCGCCGCGCCCAATCTTGAAATCGTCCTGACCCTTGATCTGCGTCCGGGTCGGGAGCTTTATGCGAGCAACAACTGCGCCGGCTGCCACGGAGCCACTGGGGCAGGAGTTCCGAATGTCTTCCCGGCTCTGCATCCGCTTTCCAGCAATATCGCCAATGACAAGGGCGCGGCGATTGAAACAATTCTTGGCCTGGGGGGAGGAAGCACTATGCCGGGTCTGAATCTGGCCCGGCTGAGCAACGCCAACATCGCCGACTTGCTCACCTACATCTACACCAGCTGGGGCAACAGCGGCGGGGCGGTTACCGAGACGATGGTCAAGCAAGAGCGCGATGCCAATGCCTTCACCGCTTCCTCGCTGCTTGCCAATCTGGCCGAGGGCAGCAAGACCGTGGGCACTGCAATTGGCGATGTCAATCTGGCGTCCAACCGGGTGGGCAACCAGTTTACCGCGGCCGCGGTATTCAGCATCCAGTCCGGTGCTGATGGCGACGGCTTCGGGATAAATGCCGGCACTGGTCAAATCACCGTGGCTGCCGCTCGGGTGTTTGACGCGGACGGCGCCGATCCGAAGACCAAGTTCACTCTCAACATCCGCGCCAGCGAGGCGAGCAAGGAAAGCGTCGACGGCAAGTTCGTCCTTTCGATCACCCCGGTCAACGAACCGCCGGTGTTTGCATCCGCCACCTTCGCCAATCGGCGCGCTGACGGCAAGGCCGGTGACGATTTCATCTTCCATGCCGCCACCGATCCGGAGGGTGACTCGATTACCTATGCCGCGTCACTGATCAATCCGGTGCAGACCCTGCCCCATGCCGGCTTGAGCTTCACTGCCGCCAGCCGCCAGTTCGCGGTTGCCGCCAACAGCGATCCGGCCACCCTGACGGTGAAGGTTACCGCCGATGACGGCACCAATCCGGTGGTGGAGCAGACCTTTCAGGTGGTGATCGCCTTGACCGGGATAGATGTCGATCGGCCCGACCCGATCGAGTTGACCCGCGCCAGCCAGACGGTGGTGATGTCGGTGAATCTCGCCGGAGCACCCACCGGCACCGGCAACGGCGGGGTAACCCTGGAACTGGAAACCGACCCGACCACCGATGTTGCGATTGCGCCGGCCAACCTTGCCTTCACCCGCAACAACTGGCAGACCGCGCAAAAGGCAACCGTCAAACTGACGCCAGCGGCGTTGAATACCAGAAGCGAAAGGGCATTCAAGGTCAAGATCGGG
>JAPORI010000138.1 GCA_026710225.1 Betaproteobacteria bacterium | reverse complement strand
CAAGGATGCCTGTGGCGCCACGCCGTGGCTGTTTTTGGTGGCAATCGTCAGACCGCTATCGGTAACTGCCGCAAAAGTTGCGGCAGTATTGCCCCGGCTGCCGGCTACCAGAATGCCGACATAGGTTCCGTGAAACTGCTCGACTTCGGTGACTATCGTGTTGCGGGCGGCCACATCCCAGGGAGAGTAAGTCTTGCCGATCAGGTCCGGATGGTTAAGATCCATGCCGTCGTCCATTATCGCAACGGTAGCTCCCTGTCCGAAATAGCCGCGCTGGTAGGCGGCATCGGCCTTGATCTCCGCCAGTCCCCAGTGGGCGTTGAATTCGTCGTCGCGGTAGTCGACTCCGTCGGAAGCGGCGGTTGCGGCAAGCGTCTCTTGCCGGAAAGTCAGCGAACTGAAGGCGGAAGGGTTGGAGGGCAGGTTTTCATACTGCGGCGGCCGCGATCCGCCGGGCGGCCCGGCGCCGTCTGAGCCGCTGCAACCGGCCACGCCAGCGGCCACGAGGCTCAGGATGACCAGATTCTTCGTGCTCCTGCCAGGAAAAAGCCTTTCGCCAAGCATCTACTTATTTTACTTGCCGCAGGTCCCGTTTGGGGGGACAGGTCAGGCCCGGTTTTGGCGGCCAATGATACAGAAAATCAGGCCAATCAGGCCGGATCGTTGCTTTTGCGGCGGTCTTTTGGGGATGTTTGGGTTAGAATCGCAACCGCGGACGCATAAACGGAGCCTGTTTGCGCACTGGGGGGCCTTTTCCTGGGGAAGGCGCGCCGGCGAGTGGTTGCCAACGCGATAACTTTTGCCTGCCCGCCGGGATATTTTTGACAGCCGAGTAAATGACTACCCTACAGGAACTCAAGAAAAAGCGCACCTTGCAACGCGAAGCGGAAGCCGCTGCCAAGGCCGAGCAAGAAAGAAAGGCTCAGGAAGGATCGGAATCGAGCCGCAAGGCAAAGGCACTGCTAAGGCAGCCGCGCAAGTTGGCGATGATTTTCGGTGGCGGCCTGCTGGCGCTGGCGCTGGTGCAGGGTCTGATTCTGGGCGGTTTCTACCTGCTTTCCCAGAGCCGGCTCAACACCTACTATGAATCGCTTGAAAGCGGCGACTTTCCGACCGCCGCCGAAGCCCTTGAAGGCTATCTGGCCCACAATGCCGACGACTGGCAGTTGCAGTCCGAATATGCGATTTTGCTGCTCAAGCTCGATCGGGCCGAGGAGGCCGAAATCATTTTCCTGAACATTCAGGAGCAAAGCCCGGACTCCTTTTCCACCGACATGCAGTTTTACGCGGCGCTTTCGAACTTCAAGTTCAAGAACGTCCTGCTCGAGGGTCTGGAAGCGGTGCTGGAAAGCGTGCCCAACTTCCTGCCGGCGCAGCTGGGCATGGGGATGATCGCTCTCGATGACGACCCGGCCGAGGCGCTGGTGCTTTTCGCCCAGGCCAAGGAGCGCCTGACCGAAATGAGCACCGGCAGCGACATCTACGAGCGCAGCAAGAGTCAGATTAATTTTCAACTACATCAGCGAGGACCCGGCAGTTCTCAATCAGCGCGGCATCGAGCCGCCGGAAATGTTCCAGTTCAGTTACGGGGTTCTGGCCGACAATGATCAGTATATTTATGGTCTGGACAACAGCCTGTTCTTCAATTTTTGCGGCATCACCCGGCAGCGGATAACGGAAGAAAACTGGCAGGATGCCGATCTGCGGGCGCTGTTTGGCTTGCTCTACGGCTATGCCTATGCGGTTGCCGGTGATTACGAAAATTCCCGCAATGAACTGGCCAACAGCCGCGCCTACCTGGAGTTGCCCGAAAGCATCTTTCTGGAGGGCATAGTCGCCCTGTCCGAATACAACTATCAACTGGCCGAGGACACTTTGACACCACTGCGCCAGAGCGACGATCAGGCGTCAATGCTCGCCTTTGCGCACGCGCTGCTGCATCAGGAGCCGGGGAAATGGCCCGGTGCCAAGGGACTGCTCAGCAAGGCGATCGAGGGTAATCTGGAAATGGCGGCAGTGGCGCTAAACAACCGCGGCGTGCTCAATCTGGTTGAGAATCTGCCCGGCCAGGCCCGCAACGACTTCAACAGCGCCTTGAAGAACCGCACCGGCTATCCGCACGCGGAGTTCAACATCGCGGTTGCGCACCTGGTTGACGGCAAGTGCCCGACGGCCCTGACCAAGTTTGACGAGTTGTATACCGCCGGCCATGTCTTCCCCGGCATCCGCTACTATTCGGCGGTCTGCTACAAGGAGGCCGGCCAGACTTCCCAGGCGCAGTCGGACTTGAACTATGCGGTCAAGGACCCCTACTTCAACGCCTACGCACACGCTGCCCTGGGCGACATCTATTCGGAAAAGGAACTGTTTACCGAAGTTGCCACCGAGAACTACTTCACCGCCCACAGCCTGCAGCCGGACAACTACGAAATCGGCTTCAAGTTGGCCGAGTCGATGTCGCGTGGCGGCCAGCCGGTTGCCGCTTCCAACCTGATCGACAACATCATTGAGGAAGTCGGTGAAAAGCACGCCCAGGACAAGAGGTATCAGGTTTTGCGCGACGCGGCGCTCGGCCAGGTCAAGTATGAACTTGGCGAGGAGGATGCGTTGCAGTATCTGACCAGCGCCTACGAAAACGCCGAGGAAACCCAGCTCAAGGTGCGGCTGGGCGTCAAGTATGCAAGCCTGCTGGTCAATGAAGGTGAACTGAACAAGGCGGATTCAGTCACCCGCGAGATGCTGGCATTGGTGCCGGAGAACACCCGGGTGTTGATTTCCCGGGCTCGGGTGCTGCTTGCTTCGCGCAACATCGGTCAGGCGGTTGAAATGGTCAGGGGTGCCCTGACTCGCGATCAGGGCAACTTCGAATTGCAGATGACTGCTGGCGATGTGCTGGAAAGCGCCGGCGAAATCGATGCGGCCCTGGATGCCTACAAGACTGCTTACGAGATCGAGCCGGGCAACATAGAGCCGCTTAACCGACGGCTGGCAGTGCTGCAGGAGCATCAGCCCAGCAGCAGCAAGATTCCGGAGATCGAAGCTCTGATCAAGAACAATCAGCGGATCGCCGCATCTCGCGGAGCTGGGCGACAGGCGAAAAAAGGCGGTTCGGAAAATCAGCGCACGGTTGCTCTCGGTTCACTGATCAGGGATCCGGAAGCACAGGCCCGGACCAAAGAGCAAATAGAAAAACTGTCTGAGGACATCGAAAGCGGGACGCTTGACAAGTATAGCGGCTATCAGAACCGGGCCGCTTTGCATGTCCAGTTGGGCGATTACGACAGCGCCCTTGCTGACTTCCGGCTGGCCAGCGATATCAGCCC
>JAPORI010000206.1 GCA_026710225.1 Betaproteobacteria bacterium | reverse complement strand
GCCGGATGATGATAAACGACGATGTTCATGTGAGTCTTGTGCTGCATGAGCTGGATGAAGGCCATTTCGCCGCCCTTGTTGCCACCCAGATGCACCTTGGCGCGTCCTGAGGTCTGATTCTGTTTCGAGGCTGGCTGGATGCTGGCCAGGATTCGATCGACATCGAGTTTCACCGGGACGCCGGAGAACATTCCGTCGCGCTGCAGGTAATCGATCTTGTCAGCGTCGATCGGGCCGTGGAGGATTTCGCCCAGAAAACTCAAATCAGCACTCGGCTGGCCGACGATTATCGACGCGATCAGATCGCAGTCGAGTTGACAGCCGTGCCGGCTGTTGAGCCGCTCGACGAACTTGCGCATCGGTGCCGAGTTGGCAATTAGCCACGACAGCGCCTCGCCCGCCTTGGAGTTGGGCAGCAGTTGCGCCAGTTGCGGCATCGGTTCGAGACCGGCGAGCAGTTCCTCGCTGCAGTGCGAGAAGGGACCGTGCCCCAGATCGTGACACAAGGCTGCAAAGCGGACATTGGCGTGCAACTGTTCAGTTATCGGCGCGCCGCATTTTTGCAGCGCCTCGGCGAAACGGCCGGCTATGTGGGTTACTCCCAAGGTGTGCTCGAAGCGACTGTGGGTTGCCGACGGGAATACCAGATGGGTGCCGCCGAGTTGCTTGATGCGGCGCAGCCGCTGGAACAGCGGTGTGTCGATGAATTCGATTTCATGGGCAGCGAAACTGCAGGTTCCCCACAGCGCGTCATGGATGCTGGCTGCCTTGCCGGGGCTGGATGCACCAACCGGATTGAGTTGCCTGTCGATTAATTCCTCGATTCTGGTCAGGGCGGCTGATCTTTCCAGACGCGCCCAGGGACCGGACGGGGCAAACAGCCTGCTCACGGCTGCAGGCTCCAGCCGTTCGGACAGGATACTTGTGAAAATTCAATTGCCGGCAACTGCACCGGCTGCTCACTGTCCCGGAAAGGATCGTAGGAAATTACGATGGCAAATCCCATTTGCAGGCGGCCGGCTTCGAACTGCGGGCAACGATCGATTTTGACTGACTTTGCCTCCAGTTTTTTGATCTGGCGCAAGAGCGCAACCTTGCCGTACTGATCCCGTGCTGCGGCTATTGCCGGTTCGAGTCTTGCCCGCAAGTCAATTTCAATGGCCGGGAAGCGGCCGGCGTGTCCGGCCAGCCGGCTGTTGAGCAAGTCTGCGAGCAGTGTGGAGAACTCGTCTTGCTTGCCGAATTTTCCGCGCAAGTTGGCGATTGTTGGTTCGTCCAGCATCACCCGGGTGCGGATGCCGGCGAAGCCGGCCTTCCAGTCTCGGCTCAGCCGCGGCTTTTCGATTGCCGCTTCGATCTGTCCTTGCACGGCAACCGCCTCACCGGCCCCGGGCAACTCGATTGCATACTCCGGCAGGCGTTCGCGTACGAAGAACTGGCCGGTGAAGTCGCTGGTTACCACCGCATCTCCTTGGGCGAAACTGATGCGCAGGCTGTCTTTTGCAAAAGCGAGCTTGCCAAGCAGGCTGGCTATGCGCGCTGAATTGACGTTCGATTCGAGAATGCTGTAGGACTCGCCGGGCAAGGCGGCGTTGAGCGCATCTTCGGTTACTGCGATGTGACCGGTTAAGGATGTTTCCAGACGCAGCGGGGCAATTGCCAGTTCGCTGGCAACCTCTACGGAAGTCTCGCCGCCGATTGCCGCCGGCAGCGGCACCTTCATGTCTCCGTCCATCGGAAAGGTCGCAACCGACAGATAGAGTACTACCGCCAGCAGCGCAGCGACGATAATTAGCAGCAAGAACAGGATGCCGGCAGCCAGGGTTCGCATCTAGTCCTCCAGCCTGTCCAGCAACTGCTTGCCGCGCTCAACGAGATCGGGTTCGTCAAGCCCGGCCTGCGCAAGCAGTTCACCGTGGCTGCCGTGCTCGATGAATCGATCCGGCAGGCCGATGTGCTCGATGCGCACTGCCATGCCGGCGAGGGCTTCGGCTACGGCACTGCCAGCACCGCCGGCGGTAACGTTTTCCTCAACGGTGAGGATCGCCTGATGGCTGGCGGCCACTTCCTGCACCAGTTGCCGATCAATTGGCTTGACGATCCGGGCGTTGGCGACGGTTGCGTCGAGTTTCTCGCCGGCGGCCAGCGCCGGTGCCACCATGCTGCCGAAGGCGATGATCGCCAGTCGGCTGCCGGAGCGCAGCAACTCGCCGCGCAACTCCGGTAGTGCTTCGCTAGCGTTTTCGGGCAGTCCGCTGCCCCGGCCCGAGCCGCGCGGATAGCGCACCGCTGCCGGCCCGTCGTGGGCTAAAGCGCGGTTTAGCATCAGCCACATTTCCCGCTCGTCGGCCGGTGTCATGATCAGCAGGTTGGGAATGCAGCGCAAAAAGCTCAGATCGAAGGCACCGTGATGGGTAGCACCGTCAGCGCCGACTATTCCGGCGCGGTCGATTGCCAGCAGCACCGGCAGATTCTGGATCGCAACATCGTGAATGAGTTGATCGTAGGCTCGCTGCAGGAAGGTCGAGTAGATTGCCAGCACTGGCCGCTTTTCGCAGCAGGCCAAGCCGGCAGCGAAGGTCATCGCGTGCTGCTCGGCGATCCCGACGTCGAAATAGCGATCGGGGAAGCGTTTTGCGAACTCGACCATGCCGGATCCTTCCCGCATCGCCGGGGTGATCCCCACTATCCGCCGGTCGCGCTCGGCGGCTGCGCACAGCCACTGTCCGAAGGCCTGCGAATAGGTTGGCACTGTCGCTTCCTTCTCGATCTTGGCCGGGGCAGACGCTCCGTTTCGGGGCGCTGAAACACCGTGGTGCTTTACCGGGTCACGCTCGGCCTGCGCATAGCCCTTGCCCTTGACGGTAACCGTGTGCAGCAACTGCGGCCCCGGTGCGTCGCGCAAATCCTCCATGATCCCGACTAAAGCCGGCAGATCGTGGCCGTCCACCGGTCCGGCATAGGTAAACCCCATCTCCTCGAACAGGGTCCCGGGCATGAACATCCCCTTGATGTGCTCCTCGGCGCGGCCGGCCAGTTCGCGCATTGGGCCGGGCAGCAGCTTGCCGGATTCGTCGCGCACCGTCCGGTAGAGGCGGGAGGCGAGCAGCCGGGCAAGATGCTGGCGCATCGCACCCACCGCCGGGGAGATTGACATGTCGTTGTCGTTTACCACCACCAGCAGGTTCAGATCAGGCCGGGACCCGGCGTTGTTGAGACCCTCGAAGGCCATGCCGCCAGACAGTGCTCCGTCGCCGATGACCGCGATCGCCCGGCCGCCGCCGCCGGCAGCCATGCCCAGCGCGGCCGAAATCGAGGTAGAGGCGTGGGC
>JAPORI010000014.1:2897-3331 GCA_026710225.1 Betaproteobacteria bacterium | reverse complement strand
GCGGCGTAGTGGGAGTGCTGATAGACGGGGGGGCCGATGTCAACAGCAAGTTGTCATACGGCGCTACTCCCTTGCACCGGGCGGCATCCAGCAACCCGGTGCCTGAAGTTGCCAAAGCACTTATCGATGCGGGCGCAGATTTAGAGAGACGAGCGGATACAGGGGCTACCCCATTGCACTGGGCAACAGCCGGCAATCCGGAACCTGAAGTTGCAAAAATTCTAATCAAGGCGGGTGCGAACATCAACAGCCGCGACAATAGTGGCCTGGCCCCTCTGCACTGGGCGACATTTAACAAGAAATCTGAAATAATAGGGATACTGGCGGCTGCGGGAGCGGATATGAATATCCGAACGAATCGCGAAGAAACCCCCTTGCATGCAGCGGCGGTGCACGGTTCTCTTGCAATGGTAGAAGCATTGATAAGTGCTGGC